>CAKUXN010000001.1 GCA_934700415.1 uncultured Candidatus Saccharibacteria bacterium
TCCTAAGGGTATCAAAATCAAGGACGCGGAGCTGGCGCAAAAGCTGGTTGACGCGGGATTGCAAGAATAATTGCAAAAATTTGCAAAATATAAGCCATAAGTGATATAATAAAAATAACGACACAGCGCAAGCTGTGTTTTTTTATGTATCAAGAAAGGAATTAGCTATGATCAAGTATTTGAATGATACTGACGAAGAGGTAAAGCTAACACTCCCGCCTAAGGAGGGTGAAGATTTACCAACTGAAATCACTGTAAAAGCTGGCGAAGAAATCGAAATTACCGATGATGTCGCATACGGCTTCTTGCACTATGACTTAGGCGCGAAAAAGGTGGAGGACGAAGGCAAAAAGGAAGATGGTGAGGACAAAACCGAGCCGGAACCTGAAGCTCAGCCAGAAACCGAACCTGAAGCTGGCGAAAAGGCAGCCGAAGGCGATGTAGAAGAAGAAACTGAAGCCGAGGGTGAAACCGAGGAAAAGACCGAAGATGAGAACGCCGAAGAAGGCGAAAAAACCGACGAGAAAGCGGATGCGGTTGCAGAAGCCGAAGCCAAACTCTCGGAAGAGCGCGCAAAACTTGCTGAAGAGAAGCGGGCTTTGGCTCTTGAAAAAGCGGAAGCGAAATTTACCAAACTTTGCGAAGCGGGTCGGGCTGTGCCGGCGCAAAAGGAAGATTACATAGCCCTTTACCTCCACGAAGGCGAGGTTGCCCTTGCGGAAGGTAAAACAAAGACTGTTCCAGAATTGCTGGAAAGCTTGATGGAGAGTGCGCCTGCGCATAGTCTTTATGAAGAAGAAGGCAAAGATGGTGAAAGTAAGGATGAACCTGAACTTACCAGCGAGGAAAAAGAAGTCGCTGAAAAATTGGGCGTATCCGAGCAAGATTTAATTAATCATAAGAAAAAGGAGAATTAAGATGACTAATTTATCAGCAAGTCGCGATGATAAGCGTCAGGAAGGCGTACTCATCGATGTGCCATTCAATCAAAATACTATTTATGCCGGTGGTATGGTCTGCGTAGACGGTTCCGGTTATGTGGTAAAAGCTGACAACGCTAAACCTTTCTTAGGTGTAACAATGGAAAGCACCTCTGATGCGAAGGCGAAAGGTCGTGATTATATCCGTGTCTGGGTGAAGGGTGAATTTGAGTTCGACTTCGCCGATGTGGCTGCAACCGACCTTGGCAAGCATGTCATTGTTGGTGCAGACGATCATACGATTGCTCTCGCAACCGAGGTAACTGCAAGCTCAACTTATGCTACCGCATACAATCTTATTGTCGGTAAGATTGTCAAAACTGATACGACTGCGAAAACTGTTCGCGTTGTATTAGGTCTTTAATTTAATAGGAAAGGAATGAGAAAATGTCTGTTAATGTAATCAACGATGCAACTCTTGCCGCGATTGGCAGTAGCATTGAAACTCTTTACGAGAAAGCTCGTGACGGCGTAGAGGACAATCTTGTCGGTAAAGTTTACAACGAACGTAAGACTAACAAGTCGATGGTAGCAATCCGCTCTCTCGACGGCTTCGGCTTAATGCGCGAATTTAAGTCTGAGCGTCAGCCTGGCATTGTCGGTGAAGCTATCACCGTTGCCACCCCCGTAAAATGGGAGCGCACTATCGATGTCAAGCATGAGGACATCGAGGACGATGATTATGGTTATATCACCGACCTTGCAAACTCCGTTGGTGTGGCTTCTAAGCGCACTCCAATTGCCGAGATTGCGAAAGCTTTGATGAAAGGCTTTACTACCACGCTTAGCGATGGCAATGCATTCTTTAGTGCTGCCCACGGCAACTTACAATCTGGTGCTTTGAATGCATCCAACTTGCAAGCTGCGCTCGACAAAATCGCTGCGCAAACCGACGCTAATGGCGGTGCTTTGGCATTCCAAGGCAAGGTGCTTGTCGTTGGTCCATCCAACACTTCGGCTGCGAAATCATTAATCGAAACCGAAACCATCAATGGTACCACCAACATCTACTACAAGGCTCTCGACCTTGTAATCAGCCCATTCATCACCGATAATTCATGGTATGTCGTTGATAACGCTGAAGGTGTGATGCCATTATTGCTCGTCATGAGGGTTGCACCTGACAAAATCGTGGCACGCGACGAAACCAATTCTGACCGTGCATTCGATAAGGACATTTACAGCTGGGGTACTCGTGGTCGCTTCTGCGCTGCCTACTACAACTATAAGTTGATTGTCGGCTCGACTGGCTCTTAATCTTAAGGCTAAAAGAGGGGGCGAAAAATCGCCCCTTCGAATTAGCCTTAATTAATAACAAAGAAAGGATTAATATGGCAAGGAAAAAAGAAGAAGAAATCGAAGAAACGCCAGAGGTCGAAGAGCCTGTGGTTGATGAAACACCGGTCGAGGACGAGCCGGAAACGCCAGAGGTCGAAGAGCCTGCTGATGAGCCTGCGGATCCAGAACCAACCCCTGCACCAGCACCTAAGAAAGCAAAACTCACCAATTTTTATGTTGAGGGCTACGGGAATGTGCTTGGCAAAGATTTCGAAGATGCTTGTGCTAATGCCGAGAAAATAAAAGCTAAAATTCGGGAGCCTTAGTTATGGCAGAAACCACGCCTATTTATGAAACTACATTAAATATTTTGCGCGAAGCAGGTTTTGTCTTGCGGGTCGTGAATGAGCGCGTGGCTGAGGTGAATAATAAGGTCATCAGGACTGCTTTTGCGAATTATCTGAATGTTACGAATGGTGATGCGGTTGCGACCGTCGCCGATGTTGAGGTTACGGTCAATGGTACAGCGGTTGAGGTCAGTGCGATTAATGCGACTGACGGCTCAATTACGCTTGCAACGGCACCAGCAGAAGGTGCGACCATAGAAGTGAGCTATTATTACTCACCAATTACGCTTGATTATGTCGAAACCGTGCGACAAGATGCGCAATGTGCCATCAATTCGAAGATGCGATTGGTTGACCCGTGTTCGCCTTACGCAGAAGGCAAGGTGCCTTATTGTGTGCGCATGATTACGCGTCTATGGGCGGCTGGGCTGCTCTTAGCTCGTGATTATGGGTATAATACCGATGTCGAATTGTCGTCAAAAGATGGCTATAAGAAAATCGAGGAAGCCAAAAGCTTGCTTGAGGATTTCTACAAAGAAGGCGGTGCGTGTGGAAGTAATAGTGAAGGTCAGCAAGAAACAAGTGGCGGTTCTGGGGCTATCATCGCAGGTTCAGATGGTGATATGTTCAGAAAACCAGCATGTCATTGTCGTGACGAAGGCGACCTTTGCTTTGATGTATGTTAGGAGTACGTCGTGTTTGATATTAGGGCAGACGGAGCCGGTGTAGTAATTCAAAACCTTGACCGAATAAATCAACAAGGTCAGAATTTAGGACCGGCTTTTCGCCAAATTGCCGGCGATCTACTTAAAAGCCAACAGATGAATTTTAGAAGTCATGGCACGCGCTTCGGTGAAAAATGGGCACCACGAAAAAGGGTCTATAAGTGGGCAATTCTCGAAAAGACCGGCAAAATGTCGCATAGTTTCAGGGGAAAATCTGACTCAAATAGTGCCGAGGTGACGAATGTGGTGTCGTATGCTAAATATCACCAGCTGGGGACGCGGAAATTGCCAATTCGTAATTTGATTGGTCTTGCTGGCGATGGCGGTAGAACCGACATCAATGAAGCGATGCGAACCATTAGAAAACATTTAAGAGTAGGAGATAGCTAAAATGTACGAAGATCCAATACTTAGACGAATTGTCGACTTAATGAACCAATACGGTCCGAAAAAGCTGCGCGGCAGGTGGTCTATTGGCGACTCGCTGGCAGTGCCGAAAGGTCTATTACCGCACGCCTTTGTGGCTTATGATGCGGAAAATATAAGTGATATTGCGGCTGGCGAGCTTCGAGTAAATGCGGTTGTGACGATTTCGGTAGCAGTCGATATGACTCGCGAAATCAATACTCCGACCGACCGTTCCGATGCTCACGAACAGGTGGTCGAATTTATCAGCGCAAAAGATACGAATTCGTACCAATTAAAACCTGACTCGATTTTGGGTGCATTAAGGGCGCATCAAGACCTAGATTTAGCACGGAATGTGTATATTGAGGTTGGCAGCGAAACCACGATTGAATATGGCGTTGGTTTGGAAAAGCGTGGACCAGGCATTGTGACCGCTGAAGGTGTGATTACATTCCAAATTACCCACGACCAAGTCAAACCAGCTTGATTGCGGTAAGGTTAAGCGTGTTTTGGTAGGATGATCATAAAACCGCCCCGAAGGGCGGTCGAGCCTATCAAACCAAAGAAAGGCTAATTCCATTATAACAAATAATCGCGATTATGCTATAATAAAACTATACCGCAGCGCAAGGCTGCGTTTTTTAATGTAAGGAATTTAATATGAGCGAGAAAAAAGTTAGCACCGCGCCAAAAGATGACGAGCAGGTCTACTTCCTGCCGGATTATGGCGTGAGCGTATCGGCAACTAGCCAAGAAGAAGCAATTAAAAAAGCGAAGGAGGCAAAATGAGTCAATTCAAGGGTAGATTAGTCAATGTGGGACTAGCACCGCAATCAAACTATACTACGCCGGTCACGACACCGGTTTATACCGTGCCTTGGATGGATTTAAGCCTGAAGGATACCATTGAAACGCTGCAAAACGAGTCCGCGAATGGCACAATTGCGCATTTTAATGACTCGATTGTGTCTGGCGTGCATGGTGAAGGCGAAATTCAGACGAAATTGTGGCATAAAGGTCTTTATTATTTCCTTTTGTGGATTTTCGGGCAGGCACCAACCAAAACATCGAATGATGACGGTTCTTATAAGTACACCTTTACGATGGCAAATAATAATCAGCATTTGGCGCAAACCGTGGTAGTCAATGATCCAAATAATCCATGCTATTTCCCGACCGCTGTTCTCAGCGAAGCGACGATTGCATGGACTCCATCCGATTTTGCCACTTTGACCGCATCTTTGATTTCCAAGAAGTCGGTTGATGGTACCGCATTTACTCCGGCGTATGCCGATGATGCAGAATTTAAGCCGAGCCAGCTTGAACTCAAAATTGCCGATAGCGTGAGTGCATTATCTGAGGCTTCGGTTGCAACTCTGTTCACTTCGGTAAGTCTTGCGATTAGCAAAAATGTCGAGGGTATGCAAACTTCGGACTCTGGTGTTGATTATGGCGCATTCATGAATGGCGATCTCGAAGCAACTTTGTCATTCGAGAAACTTTACAGCGACACGACCTATCGTGCGCTTGCTCTTAATGACACCAAGAAGGCAATCTCATTTGGATTTGTCGACAATATCAATAAGGCTGGCTCTAATACGTCTACATCCCTCAAATTTATCATGCCGAAAGTCAAACTTAGTTCATACGAAACTTCGTTTGGTCTTGGTGATACCGCAACTGAGTCGTTTGAAGCCGCTGCGCTGTTTGATACGACTGCCGGTTCATTGATTACCGCGGAGCTTGTCACGAAGTACAACATTTCTTAAAATTTAAACTTATCAACCAAAGAAAGGAGCCAATATGGCACAAGAAAATATTAGTATTACTTTATCGGTGAGTGGTAGCATCGCAATTATGCGCAGTTTTATACCGCACAAAGTTGCGCGGGCTATTAATTCGACATTTCTCGGTAAGCAAAAAGTAGACCTTAAAAAAATCAAAGCGTCGAAAGATAGTGGTGGTCAACCACAGACGGATGATATACTTGCCGAAATGGAATTGACCGGTGATGATTTGGCGTTGCTTAGCGATCAGCTAGTCAGCGGTCTGGTCATTCAGATTGGCGAGCATTACGCCGCTTCGGAGTCGTTAGATAATTATTTGGACGAGTTGCCAGAGGCGGATTTCAAGCTTTTGTCTGAAAAAGCCAACGCAATATATTCGGATTACCAGGATAATAATAGCCCAAAATCTTAGCGGCGTGGCAAAATGCTTATGCGAGCGAGTTAAGGATGCCAAGATCCGGCTCTGTCGCGCCGATATTCAGCGATACTATTATTTGTGAGAAGATGGGCTGGACTTATGACGAACTGCAAGAAACCCCTGAAAGTTTTATCGATGCGCTGGTCGCAAGATGGGCTGTCGAACAGAAATATCAAGAGGAAGAGCAGAAAAAAATGAAAGAACGCATAAAGTTTCCGAAAAAAGCGAGAGCGTGATATAATGGAGTTATAGAAACAGCGCGAATGCGCTGTTTTTCTATGTCCACCTAGAAATTAAAGCCAAAGAAAAGGAGCAAAATATGGATGAAAAAATCAAGAAAATAATCGGAGCGATTGTAGCCATCATTGTCGGCATACTGTGCGGAATTGGTGTGCATGTCGCAGTAACGCCTAAGGGCGAAATTGAAACCGAGGTAGAAATACCCGAAGCCGTAATTGAGTATAGCGAAGATACCGCATCAATTCCGGAAGTAACCGAAGGAGTGGATGGCGTTGAGTATGGTCAGGGCGAAGTTACGGTAGATGGGGAGGAAATCAAAACCGTCGAGTCAGTAGATGCTACTGGACCACAAGTAAATTTCGAAGATGAGGTACCATGCCCTGAAGGTGAAGAATGTGGACGCGGTGCTACTTATCCTTATGTTGATACTAGTACTCCTAAAGCATTCATTAATGCAACATTAGGGGGCTGTTACGATGTCGATGGTTATTTCAATGAACAATGCTGGGACTACGCAGCTCTGTTTTTCCTTAATTACGCTGGCCGCACTTTTTATACCTGTGGAACTGGCGCAGCTAAAGGGGCGATTGCTGATGGTTGCTGGCAGAAAAATGCAGGCGATGAGTTTGTGATGATTTGGGATCCAACTCAACTCCAACCAGGCGACATCGCAGTATTCAACAACGGAACTTTCGGTCATGTCGGTGATGTGACTGGCTATTACAATAATGGTTATATCACTTTAGCTGGGCAAAATCAGGGCGGTGGCTTGTGTGCTGGTTCTACTATGGGTGCAAGAGTCAACATCATCAATATCAGTCTTAAATACTTCGCCGGTGCGTTTAGACCGAAATCTTACATAAAACCAGAACCGGAACCGGAACCGGAACCAACACCTGTAATCGATGATTGCAAAACTATCGAAGTCAAAGCCGGAGATACGCTTGGTGCAATCATGAAGCGTTGCAAAGGTGAAGTGGAGTGGGGTGAAGCCATGAACGAGTACGCTCGCCATTGGTATTCGACCAAATATGTACTTTACCCGACAGTCTACGATGGATGGGCTTCGCTCGGCGGATATGGACTATTTGCTGGCGATGTAATCGAGTACAGGGATTAAGCTATGGACGCAGGTGTGGTGACAACAATAATAGTCGAAGCGGCAACCATTATAGGGCTACTCATAAAGCAAAGTGGGGAGCGAAAGCAAAATGCCATCGAGCAAGCCCGCCGCGACCAAGCCATAGCTGATGAATTAAAGGATATCAGAAAAGACCAAGCTCGAATGGAAAAGAAAATTGACGAGCATAATGGTTACGCAAAGATGTTTTCCGAACAATCCGAAAATATAGCGTCCATTAAAAAAGATGTCGAATGGCTAAAAAAGAAATAGGTTAGCTACAAAAATATTCCGCTCATCACGGAGTATTTTTGTAATCGTTTTTTACCAGCGGATTTATCGATTTGTAGTCCGGTTTCGGTTTATTTGGACCGGTTAGCTTTACCCATGTGCAATTACAATGCTCGCAAGCACTACCAGGCTGTTTTTTAAGCTGTTTGACCTGTTCTGCGGTGAAAACTTTGCCATCCAACGCTTTGCAAAGCTTGCAAGAATTATCCATCAATGCCGACCACATATAAACCGTATCATCATCGACTTCTATGTCGACTTCGACTTTGGTCTTTGGTTTGGTCGATTTTTTCAGCTTTGGGAACGAACTTGGTGTCAAACCGATTGTGGTCTTGTGATAGATTTTGCCCTTGATGGCTTTTTCTGGGTTTTTGAGAAGCCCCATATTCTTTTTGCCATAGAGAGGATTTACTGTACTTTTTAGCTTGCGTTTCACGCGACCTGTCGTCATCGCCTTAAAAGATTTTTTGAAATTTCTTTTTCTCAACCCGATTTTCATAATCCTATTATACCAAAATTATGGTAAAATATGAATAAGGATACAGCGCAGGGCTGTATTTTTTAATTTAGGAATTTATTATGGCAGTTTCAAATTCGATTAAAGTTACAATTACGGGTGACGCTTCGTCGCTTAATAAAACGATGAAAGAAGCAACCGCGTCTGTCGAGGATTTTCAGGAAGGCACCGAAAAGACCGGATCTAAAGCAAGATCAATCCTTAAAGGCATCGGCGTGGGTGCGGCTGCGGCTGCAACTGCGGCGGCTGCGATGGCAGTAAGCGTTGCGAAGGCTGCGGTCGAAGGTTATGCGAATTATGAGCAATTAGTCGGCGGTGTCGAAACGCTTTTCAAAGACTCGGCTGACCAAGTGCAAAAATATGCGTCAGAAGCCTACAAAACGGCTGGATTGTCGGCGAATGCCTACATGGAGCAGGCGACTTCGTTCTCGGCGAGCCTTTTGCAGGGTTTAGGCGGTGATACCAAGGCGGCGGCGGATTACGCCAACCAAGCCATCATTGATATGGCTGACAACGCCAATAAAATGGGCACCAGCATCGAAAGTATCCAGAACGCTTACCAAGGTTTCGCGAAGCAGAACTATACCATGCTCGACAACCTTAAATTGGGCTATGGTGGTACTCGTGGCGAGATGGAAAGGCTCATTGAGGACGCAAATAAAGTCAAGGAAGCCAATGGTGAAATGGCTGACCTTACCATCGACAATTTCGCCGACATGGTCGAAGCGATCCACATTATTCAAAGCGAAATGGGGATTACCGGCACGACGGCTGAAGAAGCTTCGTCGACTATCCAAGGTTCGATTGCTTCGCTCAAAGCTTCGTGGGAGAATTTGCTTGTGGGTATGGCGGATGAGAACGCCAATATGGACCAACTTATCGGTCAGTTCGTAGAAAGCGCATCAACCGCTGCACAAAACCTACTCCCTAGGATTGAGCAGACGCTTCTTGGCGTTGCTCAGCTTATCGAGAAGCTTGCGCCTATCATTATCGAAAAATTGCCAGGCATGATCCAGACGCTTTTGCCGGCATTCTTGAATGCTGCGATGCAAATTCTCAAGGCACTCGTGAAAGCTTTGCCAGACATCCTGACTATGCTTATTATGGCTATTGTCGACTTCTTGACCGACCCTGAAACCATCATGCTGATTATCGAGGCGGCGGTCACTCTGTTTATGGGTCTTGTGGAAGCCATACCGAGAATATTGGGAGCCATCTTTGGAGCATTTGGCAAGCTATTCTCTGGTCTTTGGGAGCTACTTAAGAACTCATTTGGCGATTTCGTGGTAAAATTCGGCGAATTCATCGGCGGAATATTCAAAGGCGCAATCAATGGTATCCTGACCTTTATCGAGAACTTTATCAACACACCAATTGACCTTTTGAACGGCTTTATTGGGTTGATTAATAGCGCATTCGGCTGGATTGGTGTTAATCTCGGCTATATCAATCGTATCCAACTGCCAAGGCTCGAAAAGGGCGGTATTATTCCGGGCGACTCTTATTCTGGCGACCATGTGCTGGCACGAGTGAATTCTGGCGAGATGGTAATCAATCGCGAACAGCAAAGCATGCTCTGGGATGCCATTCAAAGTGGCAGGCTGGGCGAAGGCGGTGCGAATGTGGCGATTGATGAAGGCGCGGTGGTGGTGAATATCAGTGGCGTGTCTGGAAGTCCTACCGAAATTGGCGATGCGGTGGCTGTTGCGACCGTGAAGGCAATTCGACGAGCATTCAAAAGTCAGGGCGTGAAACCTTTAATTGCTAATGCAGGAGTATTAAGATGAGCATAATTTCAATCAATGGAACGCAGCTTGACGAACAACCGTCTGGCCTGAATGAGATGTGGGCGAGTATCGGTACGACGCAAACATCCATCAACGGAAATAAGCAGCGCACCGGATTTGCCGGTCGAAAAAAGGTTGTTATGAGCTGGAACTTTGCCAAGCCGGAAACGGTTAGGCTTTTTAAGGCATTAGAGGACGCTGTGAGCGCAGTTTCGTATGCAAATGATAATTCGGGCATCTATGGCGGCGCAGTGGCGTTTTCGGGCATTATTTCGGTCAATGCGGGTGAATATCAGCGCGGTGGCAGCCAATTCACGAAGCTAACTGTAACAATCGAGGAAGGCGAGGCGTATTCTGCATGAAAAATGTGTCGACTAATTTTCTCAACAAGGTCAAATCGTCAGTAAAGCAAATCGATGCGGATGTGCTTTTCGCGTGGGACAAGAAAATTGACGACAGCAGGGCGTTTTTCGCATTGGGCACTTCGGCTTTGGATGGTCCGGATATTCTTTGGAACGGCAACCAGCAAACGATTGCATTTATGGATCGTTACGAGTACACCAGCGAAAAGAAAAATCTGAAAAGCTGGCAAGTGTCGCGCAAGGTGTCAAATCATCCGTGGGGCGTGATTTCGAGTACGGCTACCGTCGAGCTAAATAATGCAAACGGGCGATATTATCAGAACAGCGCCGACCCGAATACGAAAAATATCTTGATTGACGGCTACGAATTAGATGCCTACAACGCCTATTCGATTGCTGCGAATTCCAATACTCTGAGTGTGGCAAGTGGCACTCAGAAGCCATATACTTTGCTTATCGACTGCGAGCCAAATACTCTTTACCGAATTACGAAAAGCGTGCAGGCGAGCAATAATGTGCTGCGTGTGGGCACAAACTCGACCGCTTTGCCGGAGGGTGGCACGCTGAATAATGTGGTGAGGCGGGATGATTACGATGAAGTCCTAATCACGACGGGTGCGAATGACTATTTCATGTATATTTATTATGCAAGCAATACGGCGAATGCGCATGAAGCTTTGGAAACCTTGACCATCAAGCCGGTCTTGCTCACGAATTATAATCTGCCGAATAGACCGGTAAAAATTCAGGTCGGCATCGATGGCGAAAGCATTAATGTTTTTACCGGCTACACTTCGCGCCCAGAAATCTCAATCACGAATTCGACTTTTAAGGTGACCGCTTATGATGCCATGTCGTATCTATCAACGGTCACATCCGGCCTTACTACTATCGTCAGCCAACCGCTCGATGTGATAATTGAAGCTTTGCTACTCGAAGCTGGATTTACTGACGACCAATTCATACTAGAACCTGGGGTTCAATTAAAAATCGACTATGTATCGCCAAAAGGACGGAATGTGGCGAACCTGCTTGATGAATTGTGTGCTGCCGAACAGTATTTGCTATTTGCGGACGGCGACGGTATTATTCATGGCTGGAATGCGAACCATTATGAAGTGCGAGATGGTGAGGAGGTGTGGCAAATCGACTTTGATAATGTCACCGAGCTTGGATGGGGTAGCACCAGCGTGCTGAATGATGTGAAGGTCAAAGCCACGCCATATCGTATCGTGCCAACCAGCAAATTCTTTGCTACGAGCGACCCGACGGAAGATTATTTGGTGCCGTCCGATGGTACTATGACGCTTTGGCTTGATTTAGTGGATTCGGATGGTAATAAAATCTACGCTATTGACTTTGGTGATCCGGTAGAAAACTCCAATGTTGGTTCAAGCTTTACTACGAATACCGACATGGATGGTAGTGGACCGGATACTAGCGGAATTGTCGAGGTGCTTGAATGTTTGAACTTTGGTGATACTGTAAAAATCACCTTTGAGAACCCTAGTGGGCTAGATATTTATGTGACGAGTGTAGCTCTTGTGGGTACAAGTGCGCAGAAGAAGGAATTTGTGGGCATTGAAGCTTACGATGCTGACTCGATTGAGGATTATGGTGTCAACCCAGACGAAAGTGAAGGCGAAATCTACAATATGGAGTCGAACTTTATTCAGAATGAGGATTTTGCCACGACTATCGCAACACGAGTGGTCGAATTATACGCCCAACCGCAAAATAAAATCGAAACTTCCATATTTTTCACACCAATGCTTGAAATTGGTGACCAAATTAAAGTTGTGGTCGGTAATTTCGGTACAAAGAACACTTTGCTGTTTGGTATCGACCTGAGCGGTGACTCGGATGGGAGTTTTAAGCAGAAAATCTATCTCGAAGGGCGACCAAATATTACCTACTTTCGTCTTGATCTATCAAAACTTAACGGACCAGATGTACTGGCGATTTAGGAGGACAAAATGGCAGTTATGATAAGAAAAACGCGCGGCGGTCAAAACATATTCAATAATGCCGAGATCAATATCGGGCAAAATGGTGGCGGCCTGAATTTTTACGCCGATGATGGCACTTTGCTTATGCAGGGCGATAAAAACGGGCTGACTATTCAGGATGCCGATGGCACGAAACGGTCAAGACTGGGAACTCAGCCGGATGGCTCGCGTGACTCATTCTTTGGCATTACAGCCGATGGCGAGGAGCTTGAATAATGCCGCGGGTGCTGAAGTATTTAGTAGACTCAAGAACGCCGACCGATATGGTGGTTTTAATCCATACCGGCTCGTATACTGGACCTGGGTATGTCGACATTGTGGTGCCGCATGGGCTATCATTCGTGCCGTTGCCTTTTGGTATTTACTCGATTGATGATGGTGTGACTTGGAACTCGCTTGAAGTCGCCAATGGTAACGCATTCGGCAGCACGATTATTGCCGATGCGACAAATATTACGATTGGAATTCGGGTGGAGCAAAGCACTACCACGACATTCCTGATCAAGCTGTTTGCCTTTGCACCGTCTGGTGTGTATTCGATTATTCAGTCGCCTATTCCGCTGTCAAAGTATTTCATCGACTCTCGCAAAACCTACGACCAGCTATTGTATGCCGGTGCATTTCATCCATCGTCGTCGAGTTCGCCGCAGACTATTGTCAAGCATGACCTAGGTTATAAACCACGAGTTATGCTTTGGCAGGAACTCACCGTCGGTACCATTGTAAGCATGAGAAATGGGTCAATAATGAATACGGCACGGGCTAGTACCGCGCAGGTGCCGATTGTGACCGACACCGAACTCCAATATTTGTATTACAGCAATATTCAGGGGGCTGAACCGCCGTATCGCATTCATTATCGGTTGTATAGGGGGTCTAATGGGTAAGATTGGGCAATATAACGCTGGCTCGGTATTTCCAACGATGGGAAGGCTCAGGCAGGTCACGGAAACGGTCACGCTGGCGGCTGTCACGCTGGCTCAGGACGAGTATACGCATATTACCAAAGAAATATCGGTCGGCTCTGGTCAGCTGACAAATATCACGATCGAACTCGATGGCACCACCTACCCGCTCGATGTTCTCATGATTATGGATAATGATTGGGACCTTGAAATTTGGTGCGAAAGAAAAACCGCCACGACAATTCAAATTACGATTTATTTACGGAAGCATAGTGCTGGCACCGCCACGCATTCCGCAGTATCGGTGAAAGTTGCGCTCAATGCTTTCGACTTGCCGTAGGTGTGGTATAATGAAAATATAGCGGCGTGAATAGCCGCTTTTTTTAATTAGTAAGGATTAATTATGGCATATCAAAATGTAAGCTTTTCAGCCGGTGAAACTCTCACCGCGACCAAAATGAACCAAATGGCCGCAAATGATGCGGCATTCCACGATGGCACCGGTATTGCCGCAGGTGCTATTACGGCGGACAAGATTGATTTTACGACATTCAGTACCACTGAAAAAGCAGTTGGCACATGGATTGACGGTAAGACAATTTATAGAAAAACGGTCGATTTCGGCACCCTGCCAAACACCGCACTAAAGCAGGTTAGCCACAACATTTCAAGTTTAGACACGATTGTAAACATTCAAGGTATAGCGCATAGGTCTGCCGACAATGAGTTCTTTCAGATCGGCAATGCCGCGAACCCCCCGTCTGGTCTAGCTGCTTCGATTGCAATAACGGTCAACGACTCGACTATTAATATTACCACCGGTAGTAATCGAACCAATATGACCGCTTATATTACGCTTTATTACACCAAAAATTAGCTAAGATAAGAATTCGAAAATAAACGCCCACCAATAGACAGTAGTTGGCACCGTACCGTTGTATACATTCTGATTTTGTATCTGCGCCCTTCCGCCACTGTCGATACAACCACTAACATTAATGGCGTGGTCAGATGATACGCCACCTGCGCCACCAAAAAATACATGGGATGTATTGAGATCTGCCGGTTTTGCGGAAGCGGTCCACTCATTCCAAGTGTTACCGCTCATTGACCTACTTGTTGACCCCTTTTTGAAATAAGCTACTACATTGTCAGAAATAGGCAGCTTGGTCCATCCATTAGAGTCGGTTAATGTCATAAAATCAATCTTAGTCGACACCCATTTCTCGCCGTTGATTTTTCGGGTCAAATTTGGTATAATGTAAATAAGTGAACTCGGAGGTCGTCCATCGGTTTTGGTGGACGACTTAAAACTATCCTCAGATGGAGGTAAGTTTTGCGAGAAAAAGTATACTACTTTAAGCTGTATATGCCGGATGTCAAAAAGACAAATGGGGACTTGGCACTACTGGCGTGGTATTCCGCCTTAAAAGACTATGCAAAACGATTTAGACGCGACAAGAATGGCTTTACGCGGGTTTCGTCCGCGGTCTTTGAAAAAGATTTTGGGATCAACCGTGTAAAGGTTTGGAGAATGAATAAAAAGCTCGCAGAGCTGGGTCTAATAATTTTAGACACGGCAAGTGGTGGTCGAAACTGGGTAGGCTTTAAGGTGCTGTAAGTGTTGTAATTATTACAACAATGAAAAACGGAGGTATTGAGGAGGTATCTCTGTTTTTTGTTTGTCAAGAGCTACTTGTAGAAAAGTATGTGTAAAACTATGTGGAAACATTGTGGGAAAGTGGCAAATTTGTGTGGAAAACATAAGTTTTATGTTTCAAAAGTGAAACATAAGCCGACCCCTGTTTTATGTTTCAAATGTGAAACGGCTATAAACCATATAGCCATAATAGTAATAGTAGGCTCTGGCAAAAATCTTTTAATAAATTTTTAATACGGGCGCACTCGGCTTCTTGCTATGGGGAAAGCCGAAGCCGGTGCGCCCTCGTGCAAAGGAGCAATATGAGTAAAATTGAAAAACAAATCGCAAGTTATCTTGAATGGTGCAAGAATGTGCGAAAGCTCAGTCCGGTCACCATGGAGCGCAGGAAATGCTTTTTCAGGTATTTCCTAAATGAAGTGCCAGCGCAAAGCCTGCAACAATTATCCAATCAAATGATTGAGGACTTTGTAAGGAATGGCAATTGGACCGGAAGCACGACCAACGAGTATATTGTCGAAATCAAAACCATGCTTCGGTTCTTTAAGAAGCGCGGCGAGAAGTTTCGCCATATCAACCTTGAGCAAATAGTCAGGGTGAAAGAAACCCCGCGCCGAAAGGTGTTCTATACGAGGGAGCAAATCGACGGAGTGCTGGATGATTGCGACGAATTGGAGTGGTTGCTGATCCGGCTGTGCTTCGACTGCGGGTTTAGGATCCACGAGCTGGCAGCACTCCGGCTCGAAAATATCGACGGCTGTAAAATTGCTTTTATCGGGAAGGGTCACAAAATCCGTGAAACCTATATGAGCCACGAAGCACGGAAGCGGCTGGACGAGTGGATTGAGGACCAAGGCATCACGGATTATCTATGGGTCAAATATTACAAAGGTGCGCCGGCAAAGGCTCGCACCAAGAAGTCATTGAGCGCAATTATGCGAGGTGCTTTTTATCGGAATGGCTACACCGATTTTCATCCGCATGCGCTGCGCCATTCATTCGCGACCGAAATTTGCCGGAACGGTGCGCCGCTCGAAGTCGCGAAAGAAATGCTGGGTCACGCAAATATTCAGACTACCATGCGATATGTGCATTCGTTAGAAGGTCACCTTGAGGAAATGTTTATCAAGTACCGGTACAATGTAGCGGTCCATTAATATCGTACGAAAAATCAACACTATTATGTGCAATTTGTGTTGATTTTTTATTTCGTTTGTGGTAAAATGAAAGTAGGTTTGGATAATGGAAAATCCAAAGGAACTTATAAAATCGGGTGAAAATGACCTTGAGAATATAAGTTTTTCTTACTTTAGCATAAAAAATGCCCCGAATATAATTATTCGGGGCGGGGTTAGGGAGTGGTTAGTGTGTGTAGTCAAATTCACGCCAATGATACCAATGACCATTGGTGAGTAGTGTACACATTACGATGATTGCGGTGAAGAATCCAGTATCGTCAAAACGATTCAGTCCACGAATATGCAGATAATCGATCGTCCACATCTCACTGGCTTTACGATAGCCTCTGTGATCTGCAAAATCGCAGATACTCATCTCGGTCTTGTCGTGTTCAGATGCGTTTTTGTCGTAGTCATACATCATCGGGGGATGCTTGGTGAGATCGAGTGTCAGAGTGGCGATGATTGCGGCGGTCTTATCGGCTACGTAAATAAGCCGACCAGCAGGAGAACTTTGCTCATTCATTTCTTTGAACAGCTTAAGTACTCGCTGTTTGAACTCAGGTGTATCTGCAGGATAATACAAAGAATATTCTTGCAGGTATTCGTTTTCGAGCCTTGCCTTTTCGGCATCATCGCAGCTACCATTATCTGGCCAATCACCGATTCGGTTCTCGGGCAGATCGTGGATCCTGATCACTTCGTAGACTTCTCGAAGAGCATAGGACTCCTCGACTTTTTTCCTCAGTTTGCTACTAATGGAAATTGCTCCATCAACTAACGCCATCACTAAATTCGTGTGTGCTGCAACTGATTCAAATACTATGCTGCCAGAGGCCAAACCATAACGGCTGTTATAACTGCGACTGACGAAGGAAGACCTTGCGATTTCTTGAAGATGCTTGGACATCATGTAAATGGTATCGCTACTATTCTTTGCGAATGTTCCGCAGGCAGAGTTAAATTTACTTTCTTTTGCCATGATTCGTCTGAATTCCTGATACAAGTCAATCAAGGTTACGATTTCTTTCATAGATGTTCACCCTCCTAAAATATTAATGTGCGCCCCCTAGTACTTTACCTTATTATATCATATCTTGACAAAAAATGCAAGATATGATATAACAGAGGCATGTAGTGATTGGGGGAAATCATGAAAAAGGAATGGGCTAAACGCTTAACTATATTATTATTATTTTGCCAGAATCAGTTGAAGAAATGCCCAGGCTCCGATAGCACTAGCCAACAATATTAAAATTGCTGGTAATACGTGGTTAAAGAAGTGGTTATTTTTGAGAAAATCGATGAATATAGTTATTTATAAAAACAAAACTGTGTTATAATTGGTGTATAAAAAAGGAGGTAGAATGTGTACTAGCGTGCGGTTTAGCGATAGTAACGGTAATGTTTTTATGGGTCGCAACCTTGATTGGTCGCGCGATTATGGCGAAAAGGTAGTGATAACGCCACGTGGATATAAATATGATTCGGCATTTCTTGGCGCAATGACACCACTTAATGGTGCGATTATTGGTATGGCTATTGTAGAAGAAAACAAACCACTTTATTTTGATTGCGCAAATGAGGCTGGACTTGTGATCGCTGGGCTAAACTTCCCAGGTTATGCGGCCTATGCTTCTGAGGCAATTGATGGCAAGGTAAATGTCGCAGCTTATGAATTCCCGCTTTATGTGGCAATGAATTTTAAAACAGTAGACGAGGCTGAGACTGCTCTTAAAAATGTCGCAATTGTTGCAAAGCCGATTAATGACAAATATCCAGTTTCACAATTGCATTTTATGATCGGTGATGGTACGCGCTCGATCGTAGTGGAATACACTGTAAATGGTATGGAAATTTACCATAATGATGTTGACATTTTAACAAATCAGCCTGGGTATGGTTGGCACAAAGAAAATTTGCGTAACTATTTGAATTTGGCTCCAGAAATGCCAGCAGAAGTAGATTGGGCAAAAGCAAAATTTACGGCATTTGGTTCAGGTTCATTGATGCGTGGTATACCAGGCGATTATTATTCGACTTCAAGATTTGTGAGAGCGGCATACCTTAACACGCATTACCCAACAATGAACTCTGAGACTGACAATGTCATGCGTCTATTCCATACATTGAGTAGTTTAGCGATGATTGAAGGTGCGGCAAAAATGGGTGACGGCAAATCAGAAATTACTATTTATACTGGTGGCTATTCTGCGGCAACGAAGACATACTATTATAATACATATAATTACTATGCTATTAAGAACGTCTCGATGGCTGACAAAAATCTTGATTCTGGTGATTTGATGCAATTTTAAATTGGCGGTTTTGATTAAGATATTTAGCTATGTTATAATGTAGCTATGGTAAAGCGCTTATTGTCCTCACTTGTTATAGTAGTAGTCTTAATTGGTTTAGGCTTCTGGGGATATTCCGCGATAAAAAATCGTCAACTTAATATTAATAATTTCTTTGTTGGCGGCATGCCTTTAGGTGTGGACATCTCCTCTTACCAAGAAGACGTTGATTTTGAAATGCTCAAAGAGCAGGGTGTGGAATTTGCTTATATAAAAGCAACAGAAGGGAGTTCACATGTGGACTCTTCTTTTGCTGAAAAATGGCAAAAAGCAAAAGATGCTGATATATTGGCTGGGGCCTATCATTATTTTTCCTATGCTTCAAGTGGGGTAACTCAGGCGGAGAATTTTATTAAGATAATTGGTGACTTGGATGGACGATTGATCCCTGCTGTAGATATGGAGCTTACTGTCGAAGAAGTTTACAATCCGCCAAACAAAGAAGATGTAGTACGTGGGCTCAAAGCTTTTGTAGCTGTGGTTGAAGAAAAATATGGTGTGAAACCTCTAATTTATTCGCAAAAAGATTACTGGGATAAATATCTTGCAGATGATTTTGCAGATTATCCGCGCTGGGCAAGAAATGTATTTTATCCAGTATGGATTGATGCTTCTGAAAATTGGCTAGTGTGGCAATATAACGATCGGGGCAAGTTAAAAGGCTACGGTGGCGAACCCTATATTGATTTGAATGCAGTAAACAACAAAAATGGGCTTGAAGCCCTAAAATACGGAAATGGTGGAGTGTAGGAGGCTTGAACTCCTCACCTCTTCCATGCCATGAAGATATTTTTGAGTAGTAGCAATATTGGAATGTCCCATCATCTCCTTGATCTCGAAAATCGTGGCTCCTTGGCGCTGAATATTGGTGCCAAAACTATGCCGAAGCGCATGCGGATAAAAGTCCTCATGGCCACATTTGATAAAAGGTTCTCGCATGATCCTTCGGATAGTATCGACACTAATATGATACCCCTATTCATTAAGCCATACGAACTCACGAATATTATTCTTTTTGATGTAATTCATCAAACGAGTATAAGTCTCCAATGTCAGATAAACCTCTTTAGCCTTTGTTCCTTTGCCGATAAAATTGATCTTGCGACTATTGATCTGGCTAATATGCAGATTGCGGATCTCGGTAATTCTCATGCCGGTTTCAAAAGCAATTTTGATGAGTAGCCACTGCATATGATGAGTCTCAGTGTGCATGGGAGGCTAGATCTTCAGCTCGCGACGAGATGAATCGCGAATATGAAGCAATGCAGAGGTCGAGAGAACACCATGACGAGGTCCGGGATGAATATGGAAGAATTCGCGATCAGAACAATTACGAAATCGAACATCTTCGTGCCGAAGCCGACTCCGAGCATCAGCAAATGATTGATCGTTTCGAGCAAGCGAGTATTTGCTATGAATTTGGTGACAAATCCGAAGCTCCGTATTGGTCTTCTCAAGGGCACGATCACAAAGATCGTTGTGACCACGCAAGGGTAATCCTCCAACGCATAAGATTTAATTAAAACCCCAAACAATAGATTGAGGTCGGCTTTCCGCTGGCCTCTTTTTATGGTATAATAAAAGTATGATAAATTATAAATCCGAGAAAGAGTTGGCAAAAATTTTGGAAAGCTTTGATATTCCAGGATTATTTTACGAAGGTAAAGAAGATGCCGGACCAGATGAAGAGCTATACTTCTTTGAGGATAAAGATAAAAACAAATATGGACTTTGGTCTCGCGATTATATGTCCGAACTTAAATATGAAGCAAACGGCTTAAAGAAGCACTTTGATATAGAAGTTAAGGAGTGGATAAAGTCTATCGATAGCGAAGATACCGTCGAATATGCTGGAGATACATACGCATTATTTAAAATGTAGTAATATTATCTCGTTTATGCTATAATATAAACAGATTAACAACGTTCAGGTAAAACTGAACGTTTTTTGATGTCCAAATTTAAACAGGAGAAGATATAGATCGAGAATTCACGATTGCTGAATTCGAAGAACTCATAAACCTTCGGATTCATATGGTCTCACTCCAAAGTCAGGGAGTAGTTTATGAGAAAAACAATTCATTATCTTCGAGCCAACTGGTCGGATAGCTTGCGAGATCGCGGCAGATGGAATCTACGAAAAAGAAGATATTAGACAAGACAAACCAATTCTTCTTTCGAAATATGGATACTTCAGAGCAAAACTCTACAAGGACTAATCGATTCAACTGCAAAGAAAGGCAAAACTGTCTATTCTGGGCTCAAGAGAAAGGAAATATATGCCAGACGTAATCAGAGTCAAGGAAACGGAAGATCATAGAGTCTTTATTAAACTATATGGTAAAACATACGAGATTATCGTAGAGAAATATAGAGAGAAAAAGGCAAAAGATGGCGATAACGTTCTACTTTTATCCGTCACCTCAACAGAAACAAAAAATCGACCTATAGTTTGGTCGATTAAATAAAAAACTCACCTGATACGATCAAGTGAGTTTAATAAAACGAATGTGGTGGAGTGTAGGAGGCTCGAACTCCTCACCTCTTCCATGCCATGGAAGCGCTCTACCAAATGAGCTAACACCCCGATGTTTTTATTTTAGCACATTTTATGTTAAAATTAAAGTATGAAAACGATTTTAACTGGCATTAGATCAAACTCAGTTTTAACTTTAGGTAATTATCTGGGGGTGCTTTTACCGATGGTAAGGCTCGCTAATGCTCATTCAAAGGATTATAATATTAATATTTTTGTGCCAGATCTACATTCGATTATTTCAGACGTGGACGGTGATTTAAAACAAAATATTGTGCGTACTATAAAATATTATTTAGCTGCAGGGTTAGAGTTAAGTGAGAATATCCATTTTTATCGTCAATCGTATGTGCCCGCACATTCGGAATTATGTTGGATTTTAAACTGTGTCGCTACGATGGGTGAGACTTCGCGAATGACTCAGTATAAAGAAAAATCTGAAGGTAGAGAAAGTTGCAATGTGGGAATTTTTGATTACCCGATATTGATGGCGGCAGATATATTATTGTATGGTGCGGAGTATGTGCCGATTGGGGAGGACCAATTCCAGCACATTGAACTTACACGTAATTTGGGCATGCGCTTTAATAATCGTTTTGGCGAAATTTTCACAATTCCGGTTAGCACGGCAGAGCAAGTGAAATTCATGGGTATGTCGGATGGAGTTAGAATTCGGGACTTACTAAATCCAGATAAGAAAATGAGTAAATCTACAGCGGCTGAAAATTCTAAAATTATGCTTGACGATGAACCAGAAAAGGCAGCAAAGAAAATTATGAGTGCCACTACGGATTCTTTTGGCAAAATTAAGTTCGACATGTGGGCACAGCCAGGAATTTCGAACTTACTACAAATTGAGGCTTTGGTTACTGACACGCCTCTTCAGACTGTAATTACAACTTGGAGTGGGGAAACGCGCTATGGTGAGCTTAAGAAAAAGGTTGCTGCCTCGGTTTCGCAGATGCTAGAGGTATTTCAAGCGAATTTGGCCGAGATTTCTGATGAACAAGTTTATGCATTGTTGTTGAATGGTGAAAAATATGCAAATGAGATTGCCAATAATAAGCTGCTTGAAGCTCAAAAAGCAATCGGTTTAAGATAATATGTTAAGAACTGGAAAAAAATTTAGTAAGCCAGAAATGTCTCGCGTGATTAACGGCGATGTGATTTTGGCGGAAGATGAACAGGCGCCTGAAAAAGTACGTCTTGATATTTTGATGACAGAAATTTACAAAAGCTATAATCGCTCATCGTTGCAAAAATTTATCGAGCTTGGCTTTGTGACGGTGGAGGGCGAAAAAGCCCATAAGGCGAATCAAAAATTCGAGCGAGGCGTAAAAATCGATTTGCAAATTCCAGAAGATTTAAAAAATTCAGACTTAGTCCCTGAAACAATATACGAAGACGACAATGTAATTGTGATGAATAAACCGGCTGGGCTTCTTAGTATGGCTAAGGGCGAATATTGTCCCGAAAAAACTTTAGCTGACTATGGTTTGATTGTGCATCGGCTTGATCGCGATACTTCTGGCGTGGTAATTCTAGCTAAGAATGAGGAAGTGCAGAAATTTCTGAAAAAACAATTTCAAGATCGTAAAACTCACAAGACTTATTATGCGGTAATTGATGGGCGACCAAAGCTTGATGAAGCGAGAATTGATTTACCAATTGCACGAGATTTAAAAAGACCGACTACATTTAGGGTTGATGCAAATGGTAAAGAGTCAGAAACGTTTTATAAAGTATTAAAGACCGATGATAAACATTCACTAGTGGAGCTTAGGCCCATTTCTGGTCGAACTCACCAGCTTCGGGTACATATGAAATATCTTGGTCATCCAATTATGGGTGACGTGGTGTATGGTGGAGAAAAAGCGGACCGACTATATTTACACGCAGGTAAGCTGGAAATTACTTTGCCAGGCGGAAAAAGAACGGTATTTGAAGTAAAAAGACCAAAGGAATTTGATAATGTTTTTTGACTCTCTTAATGAGATTGAAAAAATAAGTAGTAAAACAGGTTGTGCAGTTTTCGTGATGCCAGCAGACGAAAAAATTACGATTAAAAATGCAATTATTTTGCAGCCAGAGGATAAGGCGTCAATTACAATTGAACAAGTACGTGCTTTGATTGCAAAGCTTAATGTAAAACAAATGTCTGAACAATATATTATTATCCGACCTGCTGATGCTTTGGGTGAAGAGGCAGCTAATGCTTTTTTGAAAAATTTGGAAGAACCAAAAGAAAAAGTTCATTATATTTTAATTACTGATACTCCTTCAACATTGCTGCCGACGATTTTAAGTCGCTCAGAAATTTATTTTTTAAAAAATCAAAGCTCCGTTGATGGCGGCATAAAAGCAGATGATAAGACGAAGGATTTAGCTAAGAAACTTATTGCGGCAAAGCCAGCTGAACTGTCGATGCTTGCGGATGAAATTGCTCGAAAAAAAGATGGAACTAGAACTTATGCCTTAATGGTGATTGGCACGGCAATTGAAATTTTATATAAGTCGTATTTTATTACACATAAAGAAATTTTTATTAAAAAACTTCCTAATTTTCTTTTTGCTTATGAAAATATTGAAAAAAATGGCCATATTAAACTCCATATTGTGGCTGACTTATGCTAAAATAGGTTTATGATTGCAGTATTTGCTATTTTGATTTTTGCGATTTATTTGGCCTTTTTCTTCCCAATGGAAGTTAAACCGAAGAAGGAAGAAATAAAATCACCTAAATATACGGCGCAAATGAAAAAGCTTTGGCAAGTAGCGCAAACTTCTATGAGGGAAAGGAAACCTTTCCGTGCTGAAAAAGCCTTACTTACAATTCTCAAATTCGACGAGAAAAATGCCGCAGCCTATAACCGTCTAGGAATTTTATATGCTAAAGGACAACGTTATGATGAGGCGGTCGAATGTTTTGAAATTGCGCAGTCACTTGATAATAACCCCGCCTCTATTCATAATGCTGGGTTAATTTACCTAGAAATCGGCGAATATGAAAAGGCTAAAATGGCCTTTACGCAAGCGATTCAGTTAGAAGGTGATGTAGCTTCGAGGTACATAGCATTAGCTAAAGCTGAAGAGAAGCTTGGTAGCTCGAAACGTGCAATTGAGGCTCTGGAAAATGCCTATGAGCTAGACCCTAATATTTCTACCTTAAGGCAAATGTTGGCAATCTATGAAGCTGCTGGTGATGATGAGGCGATGGCTGTAATTACGGCGAGAATTGAGGAACAAATTACGAGAGATAATTTGGCTAAACGTAAAAAACTAAATAAAACTCCGCTTCGTTCGAAGGTCTCTTTAAAACCGAAAACCCAAAGAAAACGAATTTAACTCATTGATTTTTGGGGTAGAGTGATATATAATTAGTGCAGTGCTGGAATCGTCTAGTGGCAATGACAAGAGACTGTAAATCTCTCGCCTTCGGGCTTCGTAGGTTCGAGTCCTACTTCCAGCACCATTTTTTGTGTAATTTAAAATACGGACTCGGATCTCGCTGCGCTCGATGCGAGTCCTACTTCCAGCACCATTTTTTGTGTTAAAATGAAATTATGAATAAGTTAGTTGAACGCGGATTTAATGTATACAAAATTTTTTTGAAAAACAAATTAGCGTCATCTATTATTGTGCTAATTTCTGGCGTGATGATGTTCGTAGCCGCTCTTAATGGACACGGTAACGACACAAAGTCTCTACCTCTTCTAATTACTTCTGTGGGTACAATATTGACACTTTGGGCAGTCTATCGTTTGGGGTACGTAAAATCTTGTTATGATAAAATTGAAATTTTTAATCGTGAAGAAAAATTGATTGAGAGAAAAATATTATTTTTGCAAATTGGTGAAACTTTGGTTTATACTCTATTAGCAGGGCTGGGAATTTTTTTACTCTTAAACGAAGGGTTTACAAATAAAATTTTGAATTTGATGGCGGGAAGTTTTACGACTCTTAATGGTGTATTGGGCGCGATTAACACCTATAAAAACCATGAAAATAAAGATTTTCGTTGGAAATTTATGCTGGTGCTTATGATAATTGAATTGGTCGTAGGACCTTACTTTATATTTGTGTCTGACTCTATTAATATTCAAGGATATATTATAATGGGTGTGCTTACGACTGTGGCAGGTACGATTGAAGTGATATCGGCACTTACGCGAGACAACTTAAAAGGAACTTTAGATGATGGCAAAAAGATAATGCGCATCATAAAGGACGGAGAAAAATCAGAATAATTTCTTTAAGTGTGTTATAATAATCACATGCCGTCTTAGCTCAGTTGGTAGTAGCGCATCCATGGTAAGGATGAGGTCTCGGGTTCAAGTCCCGAAGACGGCTCCATATAATGACTATTAAAACTCGTGAACACAAAATGTTTGCGAGTTTTTTGTTTCTTGCTTTTCCTTAGACGTCATTGGCGCACTTTTTCTCAGCTTTAGATTTGGCTTCGACAAGACGTTTGCTTACGATATCGTTAGATTATTTTCTTTATCCATAAAATCCTCTGTTTTACGCCCATCGGCTAAATGATTAGCTACAAAAAAACGGCAAGGTTGTCCTTGTCGCAATTAACTAATGTATGTCTGTATTATATCATAAAATCTTAGTATTATCCTATTTTAGGTTGCCGATGCATATTATTGAATAATTCTCGCAGGCTTTTATTTTTTACATTTTTGCGTCATGAATCTACCATAAAAATCGATCACCGTAGGATTATTCATTTTTTTCACAAAAGACATATTGGATATATTTTTACCTCTGTAAGATAATTATTCGGCAGCGGTATGAAGGGCAGGCGTGCATATTGATTTATTGGCGTTTATGTGTTATAATATACATGTTGGATATTATCATTTTAAATCCAAAGTTATTTAGGAGGCGAAAATATATGAAAGAGGTCCATGAATTCCGATTGGTCATTACTCCGTTTTGTAACTACAGATGTTTCTTTTGCCACGGGGAAGGTTTGACGAAAGAACACACTCCGCTTGCACTTACGGCTGAAGACTATGGATTTGTTCTTTCCGCTGGGCGAGAAGCTCTCGGATGGGACACGACTACTATCACTGGTGGAGAGCCATTGATATCTCCGAATTTTCGTCAGGCTATTGATGCCAATGTTCGTATTACCGTTGTCACTAATGCATCTTTGTTGGCTCACCCCGTCGAGATGCTTGATGGAGTCGATCAGGTTAACATTTCGTTGCATAGTGTACAACAAGACAAGTATGCATCAATTACGCAAACGACGTACCCAGTTCGTGAGATTATGAACACTATTGTTCGTACCCGCTTGGAGTTGCCAGGAATAGTTATCCATCTCAATGTTACCCGTTGTGGCTTTGGATGCACGACAAAGGCCGATGGAATTAGGAGCTTGTTTCTGAATCCAGATGGTACTTTGAGCACGGATTGCAAGGATGACATCCCAGTTGATGTTTTGAGTGAAATTAAACGCAGAGATCAAGAGATGTTCATTAAAAAGGTTAATTTAATTTTTGCCCAGTTTTAGTACTAATCGGGAGGAGTTCCCCCTCCCAAACCACAAAAGGATAATATGAAAGAAATTGAGATTGAAAAAAAATTTTTGATAACGTCGGAAAAAGTTAAGGACTTAACTATCGGCGCGAAACCGGTAGATATGATAGATTATTATGTTCCGAATGGACAGCCGCACATGCAATTGCGTCTACGAAAGAAGGGTGATAAGTATTGCATTACTCGCAAGGTGCCACTTGAGACTGGCGTGATGTCTGAGCAGACTCTAGATATAAATAAAGTTGAATTTGAACATTTAACAGAGGGAATTCAGACATCTGTGGCGAAAGATCGCTATAAAGCAAAATGGAATGGTATCGATGTTGAAGTAGATGTTTATAAAGGTCGCCATGAAGGCTTAAACATTCTAGAAATTGAGTTCTCCAGTAAAGGAATGTTCGATGAATTTCAAGATGATTTAGAAGGTTGCACGGACATTACTGGTATTGAAAAATATGCGGCGGGAAAGTTGGCGGAGATATAATATAAAAAATAGGCAGTTATGATATTGATTTTTAGCCTTCATATAATAGCCGAAGATTCTATGAGAATTATTTTTTGCAAATGAATGTTTATATTGTAAGACATGGCAAACAGACTATAATGAAAAAAGATTATACAAGGTTGGTTGAATTCTGAATTAAATGAGTCCGGAATTCAGCAAGCTAAAAATGTTGCAGATAAATTAAAGGGGGTTCTTTTTGACGCTGTTTATTCTTCTGGTTTGAATAGAGCATATAATACCGCTAGAATAATTGCAGAAAATTCGTTTCGTTATCAAACCCCTCATTAAGGTAATGTATTGCTCGGTAAACTCCGCCATGACAGATAAGAAGAACGTTCCCATCTGGGTATTTTGTTTTTAGCTCATTGATGACATCTTGAATCCTGTCAAAGAATGCCTTAACAGACTCTATGTTGCCGATTTTCGAAGTATCGACAATACTATAATCCCATAAATCGTCATGATTGGGATAAATATCATAACCGTGACCCTCGAAATCACCGTAGCTTCTTTCGGTAAGCCTTTCATCAATAATATACTTGCGTATACCATTGTTTACGATTTCAGCCGTGAGCTCTATGAAGGGGAGATACTAATACGGCATCAAAAACATTATTTAAAAGTTTTTCTCGAATTGCCGTGGCCTGCTTTGTGCTAGTTTCATCGAGATGGCTTTCGTTCATTTTTCTCAGCTTTAGAATTGGCTTCGGTAAGACGTTTGCTTACGATATCGTTAGATTATTTTCTTTATCCATAAAATCCTCTGTTTTACGCCCATCGGCTAAATGATTAGTTACAAAAAACGGCAAGGTTGTCCTTGTCGCAATTAACTAATGTATGTTTTGATTATAGCACAAGTATTCTATTTATGCTATTTTTCATTATTAAAACTATCTATCTTTTGCAATATCTCGTCACGATCCTTTATCAATAGTTCACGAGGCTTATTGCCATTTTGTGGCCCAATAATTCCGAGTGCGTAATTATATAAAGCATCAGAATCGCATTTTATCTTATAGCTAAAGAATCGTTCTTGGAATTCAACGAGTGAATCGATTTGATCGGGATAATAGTTTTTATCTTTTGGGACAACAATTAATTTATCGTCATCGTCATCAAGCCTTCTAATATATGCAATACATCTGCCAGTATATTCTTCTACTGGCTCAAAAACTCCTAAAAGATATGCATCTAGCTCTTCGCCATCAGCAGATTTTGTATTCGGGACAAAACCATAATTAACTGGATAAATAAAGCCATGTTTTGGATGTTTACTGCCCATTGGGCGATCGATTTTAATTGTAACTATTTTTCCAAGATAGTCCGCTGTCTTCATATCTATTATTATAACATATTCTTATCCATAAACAATTTGCTGAATACCGCTTCTCAAGCTAAAATGGTCTTAGTGCTACTATTTAGGAGGTAGCCGACCAGTTTCTTTTAAATTTTTGTTTTCCGCCCGGTATACAAATAGCAGAGCACTTGAGAGGCGCTTTTTGGCTAGGCGTCTCTCTTTGTTAGCAATAATTTTTATCTATTCCGCTACTCAATAAAATGCGCTTAATTGCTCGATAAGTTTTCGTTAGGAGTGCAAGATTTGGGTAGTTTTCTATATTCTTTGTTCTACGTCTATTCCAAAAATTATCTATTTCAATTTTTTTCTTTTTCTCGCCGTCAGAGAAATAAAGCGTATCTTCGACACCATCTAAAATCAACATTCCGTCATCTTCGATTTTATCGATACCAAGGATTCCGCTTTCGCAAATTATTATTTTGATTTCCGAAGCTTTTTCTTTTGGAATGCTGGTTTCTTTCTTTGAATCTCTTCTGCTATCTATAAGAGAGCCAGACTCAAGAACTACTTTGCCGCTCTCGTATAATTTGAGGTAATCATATTCTGGTAACATTGTTCCGTCGCAACGATAGCTATATATTAGCGTCTCTCCGGCGATTTCGTCCTTTTGTTCTTCTAATTTATCCATGATCTTGAATGCTTCTTCGCCAAAAACTTCTTTAATTTCTTTATTTTTTGCTAGTATAAAGCTTGGTAAACCGATATATGGAAAGTTGCCATTTTCATCTGGAAGATAATTAATTTCGTAGACATCATATCCATCAACTACGCCCTCTTTTGCAATGCCATCGTACGGCGCGACGGCTAAATCATTCTTTTCGATCCAGTCAATTATTTCGGCTTCGGTCATTTTTACC
Organism: uncultured Candidatus Saccharibacteria bacterium; assembly: GCA_934700415.1. Lineage (GTDB taxonomy): Bacteria > Patescibacteriota > Saccharimonadia > Saccharimonadales > Saccharimonadaceae > Nanosyncoccus. Next base: position 29,178 of record CAKUXN010000001.1, read on the forward strand.
TTTCAATGCTGTAGTCCCTGTAGACTACAACATATTTTGTGGTATCGATTTTTGTTCCGTGGCTTATTTCGGGGAAGCAGTCATCTAGGTTATCATTCGCATCGAATTTCCATGTACTGCCAGATTTTATTTCCTCATCGTTCCATACGATGCAATATGCTCCCTCGACTTTTTCACCATCAAGATTATATATGTCAAAGCTTAAGTGTAGAGAATACGCAGGAATGGAATCGCCTTTATTTGCGAGCTCGCCAGTCACAACTCTATTAAAACGATCTGGCTCTTCTAGGGAGTTGGGATGTTCATTACTATAATAACTTGTTTGTTGTAGCTCGTAACTATTTAACGAAAGAGTACTCGGTAATTTTGTTTTTGGTGATATTTTATTTCTAATAGATTCCATTGTCGATGAATCTGCCTTGTCTTTTACGAAGAAATTAGGATTAATCATCGTGGCGATCTGGACAAAGAAGAAGCCGCCAACGAGTAAGGCAAAAACGCCTAGAACGATCCACTCTTTTGGTCCGAGAACTTTTATCTTAGTCTTAACCATTACTTGTATTATACCAGAAATGAGCAACATTTACAAGTAAGGTAAAAAATGTTATAATAATTTAGTATTTGTTTGGCGAAACTTCAAACATACATTACTATTTTGAAAGGTTGGTCAGGATTGCTTCGAACAGGCTAGTAATGCATATCAGTACGGTGACAAATCCGAGGCTCCTACTATTCACAGCAGGGACACGAACATAAGGATCGTCGCGATGCGCTGAATGCCGAAATTTCCGAACTCGCTCGCGAAGTTAAGCAAGCCAAGGCGAACGCTGAGGCTTCGGCTCCGAGGATTAGTTCCTGCGCGTTTGACTCCGCAAAATCCGCTTTCGAATCAGCAAAGGCACGTCATGAATCTGCGCAGGAGATGGCTTTGGCCATGGCCATGCGACTATCGACGCAAATGGCAATGTGACATATCTCAGAGATGCCTGGGTTGCTGATAAGCATGACTATCTGATTGACGAAAATGCCGATAAAAAATACGGCGCAGGCACAGAAACCCATAGAATTTGACTCATTTCTACCAACCAAATACTCCAAAGGTCGGCATCTGTTGCCGGTCTTTTCTTTTTATGGTATAACAGCAATATGTATTTATCGGGATCAGAACGAAAACGAATTATGACTGCGTATGGTTGCGAAGATTTTATTGAAAGTGACCATTATCAGGTAGAGCCCGACACATGGGTTTATCTTTTTCGCGATAAAAATGATAGGAAATATGTCTTGATTGATGCTGACTATCTTGATTTTGATTTCGAAACCTACCCACACCTTTTGAGATTTAATAATAGTGAATTTACTAAACTCGAATTTGTTCTTCAGCGTGAAATGCCGGTTAAAAATGGTTTTTCAAGAAAAAATACATCTGGCACTCTATTATTTGAATATACAAACTAAAAATTAGCCCGATTGCTGCACGTAGCAGAACTACGCGGAGGGCTGACTTTATAGTTTTATTATAGCATAGTTTTCGATTTTGACTAAATATTAGACAATAATCAAAAAACCTTGGCGGGAACGAATCCAGACCAAGGTGCTGTAGTTTCATTTTATATCATTCGGGTTATATTGTCAATACCCTTCTGGATTTTTATTGATTTTTTCGGCGATATACTTCAACTACCTCTGCGTCTCTGATTACCTGCGTAGTACTTCATTTTTCAAAGTTTCACGAACCATTCTGATCGCAAGTCCGACGTCCACGCCTTTCTCTTGGAAACGATAGTCCTTACTACCACAATTTTTACAAATATCGCTATCGCGAATTTTGAGTTTTCCAACTTCTACATAATCTATATTTTGAGAGGCAAGGGAATCTCGTACTCTTCTCAAATTATTCGAGAAGCGAATGGATTTATTCAGTATTTCTTCGCCCAGATCGTAGCGTCTTTTAATTCTTGTAACACTATAAAATCTGATTTGTAATTCTTCATCCGGGAAAATATTTTCGAAAAGATATCTGATGTCTAAATCAGTCAAATCCTGCTTGTCTCTTATTAAACCTCTCTCTGCTAAAATTTCCGCAGCCTTATACAAGAAATTCTGGCCATCAATGTAAACAATATTCTTCGTAAGTTATATTATATCATACTTAATCGTTTCTTGGCTTCGTTCCAGGCGTCTTTATAATAATCCGAGAAATATCCATCGGCTTCCGTAAAGTCTATCCACTTAACTAACTCCACTTCGCCATCTTGTGGTTTAATCTCGCCATCTTTGATTTTTGCCAGGAATAAATAAATGTCTTTGATTGCTGTTCCGCCATGAATAAGGTGGTTCGTAAATATCGGCATTTGGTCTACCACCTCTGTTTTCAGCCCGACTTCTTCGAGGGTCTCACGAACCGCTGTCTCTATATCTGTTTCGCCAGCTTCTTGGTGGCCTTTCGGAAATGACCAGAAAAGCTTTCCATTATCGTCTCTCGTTCCTATTACTAGTACTTTATTCTGATCTATAATGATCGTGCCGCAACTTTTCTCATGTTTCATGTCTATTATTTTACCATATTTACGGCATTATCGTATTCTTTGCCAATGTATCCGCGGACGGTAGAACGACAGAAAGGGTGGAGCGGAGGGTAATTGTAACCCTCTTGTCGCTCACTCATCTTGTAGATTTGTCCATCATAGCTCCGGCACATATCCGAAGTTCGTCCATCTAGTGTCGCCACGAATACGTACCGATCTATGCTCATTTCTTGATAAGCGATGAACTCGGTCTCATTTTAGAAGTGGTTGGTTTCCGTCCGGATCAGCCGTTCAGCGTAGAAGCTCCCGACGTTGAATCTTTGTCTTATCTCGTACAGGGCGCGTTCTTCGCTCATACCGGTCATTATTGCTTTCGTTAATGTTTGTTGGAGCTGGTTCGCGAGTGTATTGGAATTACCCCAGATTCGTTTGCTGTAATTCGCGCCCTGCCATGGTATATTGAGCAGAACCTCAATTCCGCGTTAGTTTAGCTGCTCAAATGCCGGAGTTGCGCCGATTCCTTTGGCGGTATCGTAGATTGTCTTACCGAACGCTCCATTTATCGTCTCAATATGAGATTTGGTCTCTATCTCGTTTTCTAGGATAGCTAGTTGCTTGGTTCGGCTCCACAGTTGGGCATTTATCATCTCAAGCCTTTTGACACGTCCTGTGAAGCGTTTCGGCAGATATTTGGATAGTCCGGCAGCTTCCATGTCTGCGTAGAACTTCTCAACTTCGGCTGTTAAGCTTGTGAATGACGCCATCATGGCCGAGTTCAAGAAACTCGAGGAAATTGCGAAATCGGATAATGAAGACGATCCTATCATGATCGAGGGGGAGACCTCAACCGGCTATTATTGCCAGATGATGGTTGCTCCGAGGGAAGTTGCGAAGATTATTCTTGAATACAATTATCCAGTCTGGCACGTTTTAGAGCAGGATTATCCCGACGGTATGTGGGAGGACTTAGGTCGAAAGTTCGGTCTGGCGACAGTGTGTTCAATAGATTTATAGGAGTTGTATATGAGCTATATTGGAATTCTCGAATACGTAATCGGCATTATCCACGATAAAGATATCTGGTATTATGTCGGCGATAAAGATTCAGACGGGAAGAAGCTTCGTGCTAATGAGCGCTATTCCTCGTTCCTGGTCGACGCTAAACGCTACGACGATATGGATATCTTACGAGAAGAATTGGAATCTTTGCCAAAAACTCTGACCTATAAGATTCTCGAGCTTCAGCGCTGTCCAAAGTGCAAGAAAGAGTTCACGGAGTATCCGGCTCTCTCGCGTGAAGATAATGAGACGGAAATCTGTCCGGAGTGCGGAGTTAGAGAGGCGATAGAGGCATATCAAAAAGCCACCCAACGTAAATAGGGTGGCCTTTTTATTTTATTTCTTATTCCACCAATGCGTCTTGCCGGCAGGAGTCTTGTCGGCTTTTTTGTCGTCGTCATTGGTATATTCAACTTTCTGATTAGTTTCGATATTACCATCTGCAACAATCGACACTTTTTTGTGTGTATTCTTGTTTTCAGCAGATACGCTGAGTTCGCCATTAGCGTCTATATTGAATGTGACTTCAATCTTTTGATCTTCCTTAAGTTTTGGGTTTAAATCATCTATAGTTATATAGCCAACGGTTTCGTTATCTTTTGCGTACTTTTGTTCGCCTTGGACTATATGTATATTGACGCCAGTAAATTTTTTATCTGTAGTCGTGAATGTTTCTTTTTTAAAGGTAGGGAAAGTGGTGTTGCGCTCCAATATAGGTGAAACCAATCCATCTTTCGTTTCCACGCTAAGCGTCAATGGGGTAACATCCATTAGTAGTACATCTTTGATATCATGAGCAAGCACTCCGGCTTGAATAGCTGCTCCTATTGCCACGGCTGTATTAGGATTAATGCCATAGAATGGTTCTTTGCCGAAATATTCTTTTATCACCTCTCTAATTATAGGCATTCTCGTCAAGCCGCCAACTAGTACTACTTTATCTATGTCTTTTTTGTCCATACGTGCATCGGAAATTGCTTGCTCAATCGGCTCACCCATTTCATCTAATAATTCGGCTACAATTTCTCGCAGATCCTCTTGTGATAGAGCGCAGGTATAATTGCTCAGTCCATCTTTCGTTTTTAGTAGATAGGGGATATTAATTTCAATTGTTTTACATGAAGATAAATCCTCTTTTGCCGTTTTGGCCGCTTCGAGTATACGTCTTCTAGTTGAAGAATTATCCTGTAAGCATCTACCGTATTTTTTAGCGATATCGCTAATTATGTATTTTGCGATAGCAGAATCGAAATCTTCTCCGCCTAGTTTCGTATTACCGCAAGTTGAAATTACCTCGTAAACGCCGTCTCCAATTTCAAGAATTGATACGTCTAGAGTACCGCCGCCGAAGTCGATGACCATTATTTTTCCATCGACCTTTACTTCCTTATTCTTGATAACGTGTCGTTCCGCCTTTAATTTACCATCTACTCTTATGATTTTATCCTGGTAGACTTCTTTAGTTTCACTCGCAAGCATACCGTATGCTACGGCAGCAGCCGTCGGCTCGCTGATAATCCTTTTGATATTTAAGCCCGCCATTTCGCCGGCCTTTTTGACGGCGTGGCGCTGAGATATGCCGAAGTAAGCAGGTACAGTCACTATGGCTTCGTCTATTTCTTCATCGAAGTAAACTTCTGCAATCCCTTTTGCTTTTTTGAGAATTGCGGCTGAAATTAGTTCAAGACTATATTCTTTTCCATTGACTATCGCGCAAATAGAATCATCTTTGCATACAATTTCCGGATGGTTCTCGATACCTTTTTTGTTCGGCTTTGAGCCAAGTAGTCTTTTTATACCGAAGAATGTTTCTTCAGGGTGGAGAAGAAGTCTCTTTTGTGCATCGTGTCCGACCAGGAATTCGCCGTCTTCTTTTATAGAGACCATTGACGGGAAACTCTCGTTTCCATTTTCGTCTGGAATTATGGTTATTTCGTTGCCGTCTGCGTATGCGACGGTAGTATTTGTTGAACCGAAGTCGATTCCAATGATACGAGACATTTTTTTCCTTTCTAACTAGTAGTTATTATTATTATTTTCATATTTGGTTTCTCCTCATTCGTAGATCTCGCTCGGCTTCATTTCTTCGGCATAATATTCGCCGTTGTTGGCCTTATACGCTAGATATAATCTGACTCCGAGTTTTTTCAGCCCTTTATTATTCCTCATGAGCCGTAAGCAGTCATCTTTTTCTGTTTTTGGTACTGCTATGCCATATGCTGTTGCGGCGGATAGCTCTTTCATTTGTAGGATGATTTGTGAAATAGCCCAACGAAACTCCATTATAAACTCAGATTTCTTTTCCGAATCATCTTTTGCCTTTAGCGTTCCTTTGGCTTCAATATAATATCGATTAGAAATCGTATTTCCGGAGTATGCGGCACACTTGATATCGATTCCGTGATCTCCGTCTTTTGCATAGCAACGTTGTAACACTTTAAAGCTATCACGGTGGCGATTCTTTTCTTTTAAATAGTTTATCGTGCCTTCTATTACGTCGTCTTCATTCATTTTATTAGATCCTTAAATTTTATTGTTTTATTATTATTCCAATCCATAATTTTTACATATGTCGGAGGTTTGCCTTTCGGCTTCGGAGGTTTCTCGCCCAAGAAGAGGAATAGCGGTGGTATCTCTGGCTGCTTATCGTCAACTATGCCGCTCATCGGAACAATATTGCTTATTCCGTCCATTTGGAAGATATTCCAAGAAATAATTTCCGCAATCTCAAGAAGGATATCTAATTTTTCTTTTGATACTTGTCTTTCTAAATTTATTCTGTCATCTGGAAATTTATCATTCCAGTAGTCGATGAATGTGTAGAGTAGGTTCTCACGTGCTAAAAGCAGATTGTCTCCTTGCCATTCGTAGCCATAGGAACACTTAAAAGCCCTGATAGCCCATTCGAGCCATTCTGTTTTATCCTTACAATATGAGTTTACAACTTGCAATTTTCTATCCAGGAATCCGACGCGATCTGATAGTTTTAAGACTTTTTTGCCACTTGCAGCGTTATATCTACCTACTATGAAGGGCGCTTCTCCACAGGTAATCTCAAGCCTGAGTTCGTTTACGTAATCTTTCCAATTATCTTGGCTTGCAGGCCAATGTCCGGAGTTCCAGTCTATTTGTTGGTTCATTTGATAGACAACCCAACGAGGCGTAAAAACTTCCGCCTTTTCTTGACTGCGGCGTTTTTGTTCCTCTTTACTCTTGGCTATGCGTGGTTGGATGAGATGTGTGTTTGGCCCAGTAATGTCAAGGACGCTAATCTCACTTTTAGGTTTGTGACCTGGGTAGGAGTTTGTCGCCCAAAGAATATTATGAATCTTCTTTGAAGTAGATCTAGTTCTATCTACTAAAAGGATATCAAGCAATTCATCGTGCCGACGGATAGTATTTTCTATGATGTCGACAGATTCTTCGCTCATGCTACTCCGAGGAATTTCTGCTCCTCAGCAGTGATGTTATATTTAGCAAATAACTGTTTGTCAATTTCGCTCAACGGTTTATTCCAGTTGATATCTGAATTATCAGTAAAATCTTGGTCTGGTATAACGAATCCGAAGGAAGAACGTTTATTTGGCTCCTGAATACAGAGTGCGGCAAAGAAATTTGTCCTTGTATATTGCATGAAATTCTGACATTCTTTTTCATTATCTGACATAAATAATGCTATTCTGCTGGCTCCGAAAGCTGAGTTTTTCGGAAGTAATTCTATAATTATTTTTTCGCGTTCTTTTACGTTCTCGATTGTAGGGTTTCCAGACGTGAGCTTTTGTTTTGGATAGGCCGACGTCATTATGACTTTGTATTTATTAATATATTCCTGTCCTTTTGGAATGGTTTCACGATTGCACCAAAACTCTTTAGTGCGGCCCGATGATCCGGATTTGTCGTTAGCGAGCAATTTGACAGGGTTCTGCCAATCAGATTCTTTCTCGGATACTTTGGAAGGGTTTAGCTCTACAAAGTTTGATTCTATCCCAAATATTCCTTTCTTGATGCGATCGTATAATTTATTGCCGAAAATTTTGCTACTTAAATTAATAAAATCTGGATTTGGCGTTACCGACTCTGCATCAGCAATTTTTACTTCAGCAGTATTGTCTGTATAAATTCTATTGGAGTATTTAAAAGTCTCATGTCTGTTTGTGTGGTCGCGCAATACTATGGACACGCCAGCCGAAAGGTTTGCGGTATTACCAAATATTGGCTGAGGATCACGATCTGTCCTATACCAGGCTCGTTTATCGGTAGTACCTTCAAAAGCATCAACTGAAATAGTGTGACCGTCGCTAAGAATTCTTGAACCAAGCCCTCCGAGCCTTTCAGGAGCATCAAACCAGCCGCCAAATGGATAAATAAGGCAGGAGAAAGAACCTATTTTATCTGCAGCGTCTTGGAAGTATTGGTAAATCCAGTTGGAATTACTTTGTGTTTGAGATTCTGTCTTACCAGTAGTTTCTTGGTATGGTGGGTTACCCACGACAGCAGTAAATTTCATATTTAATGTTTCTCCTTTCTTGAAATTACTGGTCAGATCTAGCTGTTTAAAGTTATTATCATCAATATCGGAATAAAGTCCATAGATGTACTTATGAGCAATATCATATATGATTTGCGTTGGAGCGAAGCCGTATAGCTGTTTCTCAAAAATATGTTTGATGCGTTCGGTGCGATCAGGAATAATATCTTCAAGCCCACGATTTAGCCTTTTAGCAATTTCAGTTAGGTAAAGGCCGCTTTTAACATATAAATCTGCGAAAGTGGCGTCTGGGTTGTCAAAAATCCCCGGATTATTCGATTCAAGAATATCAAGCATCTGATTTACAACTTTTCTTGGCGTGAAAATCTGGTTTGTTTTAAGCGGGCGAATATATGAGAAAATATCCTCTTTGGCTCCAGGCAGTAGATAATCAGCAACTTCTTTTCGTTTTTCTTCAAACTCTCTGATTGCTGCGTTGAATGTATATCTATCAAAGAAGCCTTCAAATTTTTCCCCAGTTTCAGGATTTGTCCATGGGCCACGAATCATTCTGAAATCGTCTTTAGTAAATGGAGCACTGTCATTTTCAGTAAATAATACTTCGAAGTCTTCATCGGATACGGTGTCTTCTATATTATCCAGAGTAATAGAGCTCGGATCTTTGCTAGCCATCACGAAGCTTGGTATAGCACGTGTAAATGTGCGGAGTTTTTTACGAATTTGATCCATTTCGCTTAGTTCTTCTTCCTGATAGTTTTCTTCTTCTTTACGAACTACGGTGTCATTTGGAAG
>CAKUXN010000002.1 GCA_934700415.1 uncultured Candidatus Saccharibacteria bacterium
ATAGTAATGCTAACAATATTCATGATACTAATGAAACAGCTTTGTGGACGAGTCCACTTTACTTCGCCCCTAGTGGGGCCTTTGGCGGCGCTCTGTTCCATGTTGGGTACGGCGGCAACTTCTGGTCGCCAGTCGTGCGCAATAGCGGCAATGCGAGGTACGCGGCCTTCTACGTAGTTGGCCCCGTCCTTCCATCAAGCTACAACGCCCGCTCCGGCGGTTACTCAGTGCGTTGTGTATCTCGTCCAGTTTCCGGTTCGTAGTCTTAGCCTTCCGAGCCTCATACATATGTTATAATATTTACTATGGACAACGTAAAAATAATAGCCATCGTCGGCATGAGTGGTAGTGGCAAGTCCGTCGCTGTCGACCATCTCACCAGTAAAGGTTACCCCAAGGTCTACTTTGGCGGCATGATCTATAAAGAAATGGAGAAACGCGGCATCGTTCGTACCGAGGACGGTGAATCCGAGAAAAAATTCCGTGAAGAAATCCGCGAAAAAGAAGGTAAAGATTGGGTCGTTCGCCAAGTCATCGCCGAGACTAAGGATCTCATCGCCGCCGGCCAGAAACGCATCATTCTAGATGGCGTCTACTCTTGGACCGAGTACAAGACTTTAAAGCACGAATTTCCCACTAATCTGACTTTCATTGCAGTCGTGGTCGACAAAAAGCTCCGTTATGATCGCGTATCTAAGCGCCCTGGCCGTGCCTTTGATGGTACCGCCATCCGTGAACGTGATCGCTCCGAAATTGAAAACCTCGAAAAAGGTGGCCCCATTGCCGTTGCCGATTATTACATCTTAAATAACGGCACCATTTTAGAAGCTGAGTCGCGCTTAGATGACATTTTGAAGGAGATTGAATTTTGACCGACATCGCCAATATTTCAAATGTCGCCTATAAAAAAGGCAACTGGATGCGCTATAGTCTCTGGGCGCTCGCTGCCATTTGCATTGTTACTCTTATTTACACTTTTATTAGTATGATAAACGGCGAAGTATCTGCCACCGTCCCCGAAGGTTATCGCTTTTCCGTTACCGACAACTACATAGAAGGTAGCAATATCCGCACTAGATATTATGTTTATGACGACAAAATAATTGTCGAAGACGAAAGTACGGTTGACAGTAAAGTCAATCGCAGTTTATTAATTTATGATAATGTAAGCACTACTGGCTTACAATATGACGACGATACGATTGAGCTTTGCGAGCTCGGGGCCTGCCGTGAAAAGCCCAAAGTTCTCGTCACTATCAAACGTCTAATTTCGCGCAAAATAGGACGCGAATATATAGGATTTTAAAATGAAGCGTCTCGTGCTAATCGACGGAAAATCGGTCTTTTACCGTGGATACTATGCGATGGGCGCCTTAAGTCTTGCCGACGGTACGCCTACTGGTGGCGTTTACGGCTTCGCCGCTATCGCCATGGAGATTGTCAAAAAGTTAGATCCCACTAAAGTTGTAGTCGCCTGGGATTCCAAGACTTCCGTCTCCAAGCGTCGCGCCTTGTACCCCGAATACAAAGCTGGCCGCATCAAGCCTGGTGATGATTTTTACACCCAAATTCCACTTCTTGAAGAACTTATTCACGCTCTTGGCTGGAATTTTGTTGAGCTTGATAATTACGAAGCCGACGATATCATCGGTACTTTGAGTCGTGAGGCCGACGAGACGTTAAACAGCGCAGGGAATTGTGAATACGAAACTTACATTATTTCGTCCGATCTCGATATGTTTCAGATTGTCGACGAAAATACTCATATGTGGCGCATCTTGAAAGGCTTTACGAAAATCGAGCAAATTGACATCAAAGAAATCGAAGCAAAATACGGTATCAAAAAATCTCAATTTCTAGATCTCAAAGCCTTAAAAGGTGATTCTTCCGACAATATCCCAGGCGTTCCTGGCATCGGTGAAAAGACTGCCGCAAAGCTTCTAAACGATTATGGCTCACTTGACGATATTTATAATAATATAGACAAAATCACTGGCTCCACTAAGGCCAAGCTTGAAGCTGGCAAAGATAGCGCCTACCTGTCGAGACAACTTGCCAAAATCATGTTCGACGCCCCCATCGACTTATCTAAGCTCCTAGACTTTACTTTCAATCAAGCCAAAGTCATTTCCGGCCTCAAAAAGCTCGAATTCAACTCCCTAATCCGTAAGTTCGGCCTGGTGGGTGATATTCATAATTCAGTTAAAAGGACTCCAGAGCGCGACAGCGCGATGGATTTTGAAAGTCCAGATATCATCGATTGGGACATCAAATCCTTAATGCACCACAATAACTCTCTCGCAAAGTCCATTTTATCAGGCCAAAAAAAGTTCTGGGATTTATCCCAAGCCGCTTTTCTTTTAAATCCATTATCCAGAGAAAATCCGAAGCTCTCCGTTCCAGAAGAAGAATTTAAAGCTCAGCTCGCCGAATTTAGTAAATATCCTAGACTATATAATATATATATAGATTTTGATCTGCCCTTGATTCCAGTTTTGTACAAAATGGAAGAAAATGGCATGCTTATTGATCGCGAATATTTCAAAACTCTCGCCAAAGAGTATACCAAAGAAGTCCACCGTCTTGAACAAGAAATTTATGCGCTTTCTGGCCGAGAATTCAACGTCAACTCGCCAATCCAACTTTCCGATATTCTGTTTGTAGATTTAAGACTCCCCGTAAAGGGCATCAAGAAGACTTCTCGCGGTTATTCTACCGGTGCCAAAGAGCTAGAAAAGCTCAAAGATTTGCATCCCGTAATCCCGAAATTAATCGAGTATCGCGAGGCTGCCAAGCTTCTTTCTACTTACATTACACCCATCCCTGATCTTGCTGATAAAGAAGGCCGCATCCATACTACTTTCACTCAAAACGTCACTGCTACTGGTCGCCTCTCTAGTTTAAGCCCAAATCTCCAAAACATTCCAGTTCGTACCGATGAAGGCAAACGCATCCGCACGGGCTTTATTGCACCAAAGGGCAAAGTGCTTGTTTCGGCCGATTATTCACAATTTGAGTTGCGTCTTGCGGCCATCTTGAGCAATGACCAAAAACTCATCGAAGATTTTAATAACGACATTGATATTCATACCAAGACCGCTTCTGAGGCTTTCCACGTGCCGTTTGAGCAGGTTACTAAAGAGCAACGCCGCGCCGCTAAAGTGATTAATTTTGGTATTCTCTATGGTATGAGTGTTAAAGGCCTAGCTGATGCCGCCAAAATGCCAATAGGAGAAGCTAAGACTTTTATCGATAATTATTTTAAACTTCGTTCGCCCATTAAAGAAAAACTCGAAGCTATTTTAAAACAGGCCAGGGAAGAAGGCTTTGTCGAAACTTTCTATGGTCGCCGTCGTCCTACGCCAGATGTCAAATCTCCTAATTTTCTTATTCGCCAAGCCGCCGAGCGTGCCGCCGCCAATATGCCAATCCAGGGCACCGAAGCCGATCTCATGAAACGTGCGATGATTAATGTTGATAAGGCCTTGCCAAAAGGTGCAGAACTCATTATGCAAGTGCACGATTCTTTGATTGTCGAATGTGACGAAGCCATCGCCTATCAAGTTTCCGATATCTTGAAGTCTAAAATGGAGGCTGTAGCCCCAGAACTTGGCGTAAAATTAGCCGTCGAAGTTGCCATTGGTAAGAATTGGGGAGAACTATAGTTTTCCACATTTAGTGTCAAAAAAGTACTTGACACCACCATATCTAGTGTCTATAATGGTTTTTAGGTAATGCTTATAACAAACATAAGTCCTACGGGACAGAAAGAGAACCATGAAGAAAATCATTTACAAAAATCCGAACGACGCCGAGAATTTTGACATCAAGCGCTTTGTGAAATCTTTGAATCGTTATGCTAAAATTTCCGAAAAAGAAGCTGCGGCCGCGCTTGAACAATTCGATCAATACGAAACTATGCACGTGTCTTGTCTCGTTGAAGCTGGGATGGCTCTTATCGCCGACAAGAAAGACGAAGCTACAGCCAAAGAATATTTCGATGAACACGCCGAATATTTCGACGAAGGCAAATTTGAGCGTCTCCGCCGTATTACGGGCTACTTGGTAGGTACCTTGGATCGTTGGAATGATGCCAAAAAAGCCGAAGAGCACGCACGCGTGAAGCACTCAGTCAACTCTGCTATCGATGATCAGGCCCGCATGGTCGCCCTTGAGACTCAGGCTATGGAGCAAAACATCGCTTACGCCAGATAGTATGCTATAATGGTGCTATGCCAGAGTTACCAGAGGTAGAAACAATTAAACGTGGTCTTAGCCAGTTTATCATCAAGAAAAAGCTGGTGCGGACCACTATTTTGTGCGATAAATCTTTTATTGGTGCGCCGACCATAGGTAAGGTTAAGGCCCTACGTCGTTTTGGTAAAGCTTTGATTATCGACTTAGACAATAATAAATCGCTCATGATTCATCTGCGGATGACCGGGCAGTTAATATACGACGGTAAAGAACGTTATGCCGCTGGCCACCCGAGCGACAATTTTACTGCCCAGCTTCCCAATAAACAGACCCGAGTAATTTTAGAATTTGACAGCGGCACTCTCTATTTTAATGACCAACGTAAATTCGGGTTTATCAAAGTTTTGCCTACTGAAGAAGTAGAGCATGATTCTTTCGTCAAAAAACTTGCCAAAGAACCTTGGTCAATGACCTCCGCGGAATTATACGATAAATTACAGCAACACAAAAATTCTTGCATCAAAGCTACCCTTTTAGACCAGATGATTATCTGTGGCCTGGGCAATATTTATGCCGACGAATCTCTTTTTGCCGCCAAAATTCATCCTGCCAGGAAATCCGGTAGTGTTACCGAAAAAGAAGCAGCTCTCTTGCTCGCTGCCGCTCGTGACGTTATGGATAAATCCATCGCCTCAGGTGGCTCCACCATGGCTACCTATGTTAAAGCCGATGGCACCAAAGGTGATTATCTTGAAAAGTTCGCTCAAGTTTTTCGTAATGAAGGTAAACCCTGTCCGCGCTGTGGCACTAAAATCATCAAAACCAAAGTTGCTGGGCGTGGCACTCATCTTTGTCCTAAGTGTCAGGAGCTAAAATGATCAGAATATTTTACGGTGACGATCGCATTCGTGCCAACCAAGAAATTCAAAAAATTCTCGGCTCAGATTACGAAGTAATTGAGGGCGCGGATATCACACCAGCCGATTTACCGAGTATTTTTCTAGGCGCTTCACTCTTGAATCCAGAACGCAAAATTCTCATTCGTGACTTCACCGCTAACAAGCCTGTTTTCAAGGAAATCACTAAGTATCTTGCGTCACCTCACGAAATAATATTATTTGAAACTAAGCTAGATAAACGTAGCACCACTTACAAAGAGCTCAAAGATCAGCTTGAGATTAAAGAATTTAAACTTCCAGATAATCCGAACGCTTCCGTAATTTTTGATATTTATCGTGTCGCCAAAAAAGACGGCCCAAGGTCGCTAGAGCTTCTCGCGAAAATTAAACCCACGGAAGATCCTATCAAATTCACGGGGCTTTTAGTCTCTCAAGCCATTAAAGATTTTTCTTACAAACAGGGAAGCAAAGAAAAACGAGTCTTAAAGGAACTTTCAAAGCTTGATATTGAAATGAAAACCACAAAAATCGACCCCTGGCTTTTGGTGGAGTCGTTTTTGCTTAGACTTTCAACTATTTAGCTAATTTTACACCAGCTTTTTTGGCAAACTCATAGAGAGCAGCTTTACGGCGTGAAGCGGTGTTTTTCTTGAGCAAATCTTTTTTCACGGCTTTGTCATATTCCGACTGAGCTTTAGCAAGACTTTTAGCAGTTGGTTTGAGCTTGAAGGCTTTTACTGCAACCTTAATGTCTTTTTTGATTCCTACGTTATGCTCTGTACGCTTTTCCGCTTGACGAGCAGCCTTTTTGGCAGATTTAATAATCGGCATTTTTTTCCTATATAGATTAAAAATTAATGACTTTTGTTCATTATAACTCTTTTCCTCTAAAAAGTAAAGAGCGCATCTATGAAAAATCTTTAGAAAAACTTGCTATTTTTTTTAGCTTATGGTAATCTTAGACTAGAAAGGTAAAAATGCCTGATCAAGATAATACAAACACTACACCAGTTACAGCACCAGCTACTCCAGTCATCGACCAAGGTGGCGATGTGCCTGCTCCAGTAATTCCGGATATTCCTGCTGCACCTGTTGTTTCAGTCGCTCCAATCGAAGAGCCACTTGGCGCAGCCGCCCCAGCTAATTTGCCAGAGAATCATACTGACAATTCCGCCATTATCGCTGATGTTGCTATCAAAATCGCCGAAGCGCACAATATTTTAGTTGCACTTTCATCCGACCCGTCTGTTGACGAAATGTGTTCTGCTATTGGCCTAGCTTTATATCTTGATCGCCTAGGCAAACGTGTTACAGCTATTTATTCTGGCGCCACCCCAAACGCCCTCAAATTCTTAAAACCTGAAGAAACCTTCGAGAAAACCGCGGACATTTTACAAGATTTTGTCATTGCCTTAAACAAAGAGAAGGCCGATCATCTTCGCTACAAGCTAGACGGCGAATATGTTAAGATTTTTATTACTCCATATCGTTCCAAAATCACTAGTGATGATTTAGAATTCTCTTACGGCGACTTTAATGTAGATCTTGTTCTCGCTCTCGATGTGGCTAACGGTATTGACTTGGACGATGCTTTACGCGAGCACGGTCGTATAATGCACGATGCCGTCGTGATAAATATCACCACTGGCAAGCCAGGCAAATTAGGCGAAATTGAATGGAGCGACAAGACCGCCAGTTCTGTTTCCGAAATGGTCGTAGAGATGCTCTTTGGCATGAACAGCCAACAGCTTGAAAAAGAAGAAGCTACCGCGCTTCTTACTGGTATCGTAGCTGCCACAAACCGTTTTGCTAGTGCTGGTACCACTTCCAAGACTATGAAAATTGCTTCTCGCCTCATGGAATGCGGAGCTAATCAGCAGCTCATTTCTAAAAATATTACCCCAGACACCGAAAACGAATTGTTTAGTTTTGATGCAATATCTGAAACGCCAAAAGATAAAGATGGCACGAAGCTTGACATCCAACATGGCAACGAAAAAGATGCCGGCGAAACTAAAGAAATAAGTACCTCAGTTAACGAAAAAGATTCTACCCTACTTGCCGACCTGAAGGCGGCTGAAGACAGCTTATCACAAGTTGCTACCGAAGTCACAACAGAAAAATCCGACAAGCCAGTTCGTATCGAAGACGAAAAAGAAGAGTCTGAGCCAGAACCAGTTACGGCCTTAAACCCAGAACCAGCCCTTCCTGCACCAATAGCGAATGAAGCTTCTGTGGCCGAAGGGTCTTCTAGTTCCGAAAAAACCTTTACTCCACCAGCAGACTTATTAGCTGAACCTACTCAAAATGAATCTAACAAATATAGCCAAATGCTAGAAGAAGCTCTTGCCGAAGCAGGGAATGATGATATGCCTGCCGGCATCATTTCAAGCCCGAGCGAATCACCTGAAGCAAGTTTTCCTAATAACCCTGCTTTTGCCTCAGCTCCATCTGTAGCTTCTGAACCCGAAATTAATGGTGTTCCCGAAATGAATTATATGCCAGCCGCCGACGAAAATATTTTACCACCTCCTCCAGCTCCACCAGTTGATCTTAGCGCCACTCCCGAATTTGCCCCACTTGGCCCTCAGCCAGCCATGCAAGACCAAATTTACTACCCTCAGGTTTCTAGCCCAGATTCGTTTAAAATTCCTGGCGCCTAAATCTTGATTTTATATAGAAAGTGCGTTATAATACCACCTAAGTGGATTCGTAGCTCAGTTGGTTAGAGCGCTGCCCTGTCACGGCAGAGGTCGCGAGTTCGAGTCTCGTCGGATCCGCCATTAAGATGAAATTAGTCCCTGAGGGACTATTTTTATTATCTTGTCTTTTTCTTTATCTTGTGATATAATCCAAAACAATATGGCTATTAAAGTTACTAGAAAAGATCAAGGGGAAGCGAACGAAAACATTATTCGTCGTTTCAATCGTAAAGTTCTTCAGAGTGGTATGATGCCTCTTAAGAAGTCGCAAATGCGTTTCTCTAAACCTATTTCGAAGCGTGAGCGCCGTCTTAAAGCCATCATTCGCGAAGCCCGCAAGGCCGAGAAGACCGAACGTATCAAGCTTGGCTTGAAATAACAAATACCCCCTAACGGGGTATTTTTTTATGTTATAATTTAGTAAAGGAGCAATATGATTATTTTATTTGGTTTAGCTGGTTCTGGCAAAGGTACACAAGGTAAGGCCTTGTCTGAGATTTTTGGCTGGCGTTGGCTTTCCGTCGGTGAGGCGATTCGTCAAACTGGCGGCTACGAAGATATTATTAATAATGGTGGCCTAATTCCAGACGAAGACGTCATAGCTCTAATGGATAAGCAAATTCAAAAATCTGAAGACGAAGGATTTGATGTAATTTTAGACGGTTACCCACGCGACAAAGTCCAAGCCGAGTATATAATGAATACAATGGCTGACAAAATCGATGGAGCGATTATTCTCGAAGTCCCGAAAGACGAGCTCTACGAACGCCTTGCTTTACGCGGTCGTGATGATGACAAAGAAAAAGCCAGTATCAATCGTCGGTTTGAAATTTTTGAACAAAATATTTGTTCAATTTTACCCCTGTTAGAAGCCAAAAATATCCCGATTGAGCGCATAGACGGCGTAGGCTCTATCGACGAAGTTACAGCTCGTTTAGTGAATGTAGTCAAAAAATTTAATCCTAATGCCACCGAGCAATTAAGTGACGTAAACGGCGAGGAAATCGAAAAAAGCTACGGAGAATAAGCATGATCAATATTGAAAATAGTACACCTGCCAAATTGCAGGAAAAAATTACTGCTATGCGTAAAGGTGGCAAAATTTTAGGAAATCTTTTAAAAGATCTTAAAGCCTATGTAAAGCCTGGCATGACAGGCAAGGAAATCGACGCATGGGTCAGAAACGAAATTATAAAACGTGGTGCAAAAGTCGCCTACGATATGCTTGACGAGCCGTTTCCAGGGGCTATTTGTATTTCGGTCAACGACGAATTGGTCCACGGTGCCCCCAAAGACGAACCATTAGAAAAAGGCGATAAAGTCAGTTTTGATCTAGATATTTATTATAAAGGATATTTTACTGACTCAGCCTTCACTATGCTAGTAGGTAACAACGGCTCACCGGCTGTTAAAAAGATGATTGGCGTTACTGAATCTGCTATGTGGGAGGGGATTGAACAGGTAAAGCCTGGAGTTGCCATCGGCACAATCGGCAACGCCGTAGAGCAGGTTTTAAGGAAAGGTCACCTCGGCGTAATCGAAAATTACGTTGGTCACGGCATTGACAAAGAAATGCATGACGCTCCCGAGGTCGCCAACTATGGCAAGAAAGGCCACGGTTATAAACTTGTAGAAGGTGACACAATCTGCATTGAACCAATGTCTTGCCTTGGCAAGCCAGCGAACTATTGTGACAAAGACGACAACTGGACCGTTAAAATGAAAGACGGCTCGATCGGCTGCCATTGCGAACACACTATTCTAGTTACCAAAGACGGTTACGAAGTTCTCACTTTACCAGATTAAGAAAATATTTTTTATTCGTGCTAGATATGCTATAATAAGCTTATGGATAACGAAAAGCGCTTTGTTACCGGTCTGGATGTTGGTACTGAACACGTCCGTGCCGTAATTGCATCAGTAGATAAAGATGGTCGTTTGGCCGTTGTTGGATATAATGAAGGTAAGACTGCTGGCATGCGCAAAGGCATCCCCGCCAACCTTACTGGTCCTGCCGAATCTATTGACCGTATGCTTGGTGAAGCTGAGCGCATGGCCGGCTATGAAGTTCATTCCGCTTACGTGTCAATTAACGGCTCGCAAATTTTATCTACCAGGACCGAAGGCATGATTGCTGTAGGTACGGTAGAGCATGAAATCAACGAAGTAGATTTAGACCGTGTTGAGGATGTCGCCGTGTCGGGTCGTATTCCCGCCAATCGTGACATACTAGATGTCGTTCCATTAGAATACGCACTTGACGGCCAAGGGGGCATTAAAGATCCACTCGGTATGTCTGGCGCCAGGCTCGAAATGCGTGCCAATGTGATTTCTGCGCTTACTCCTAATTGTGACAATCTTAAAAAAGCTACTCAAGCTGCCGATGTCGCAGCTGATCGTTTGGTTCCTAGCGTAGTTGCAGCCGCAAAAGCCGTCCTCACTGAGCGTCAAAAAGAAAACGGTGTGGCGGTAATCGACATGGGCGCAGCCACTACATCAGTTGCCGTTTATGAAGAAGGCGACTTACAATATGTAGGCGTCGTCCCAGCTGGGTCAAACAACGTCACAAATGACCTTGCTATTGTCTTAGCTATCGACCCAGATTTAGCCGAAGAAATTAAAACTCGTTTTGTCACCGGGAATTTCGATTCCGACAAAAATCCTATCATCCGCATTGGCAAAGAAGGCAAAATGGAACGCACTTTTGAGCGCAAAGAAGTCGAAGAAGTCGTCAAAGCTCGCCTAGAAGAAATTTTTAACGAAATTCGCAAAAAATTAAAATCCGCTCGCTATGACCAGCGTCTTCCAGAGGGGATCATACTAGTCGGTGGCGGTGCCAAAATGCGAGATATCGATTTATTTGCTAAGCAAGTTTTGGAAGCGTCCGTGAAAATCGGCACTCCTCAAGGCCTTGGTGGAGTTTCCGAATCAATTGAAAAGCCAGAGTACGCTACGGCTATTGGTCTTACAATGCTTGCATCCGAAAACATGAACATAGCGCCAGTTTCTAAGAAAAAATCGAAAAAAGCTAAATCAAGCGGTCCAAATTTCCTAAAGAAAATTTTTTCGAAGTTTTAACCCTTGCTTTTAAGAGCACTTTGGGGTATCATAGTATCATATAAAGCGAGGAATTATTATGCCAGAAATTAAACCGACAGAGGTGGAAAGCAAAGCAAGCATTAAAGTTGTGGGTGTAGGTGGAGCCGGTGGTTCCGCTGTCGAAAGAATGAAAGAAGTAGGCCTTACGGGCGTTGAGTTCGTAGCTATTAATACTGATGCACAAGCTTTACACCATTCTTCTGCTGATGTTAAAGTCCATATTGGTAAAGGTCTTGGCGCCGGTGGCGACCCAGAAAAAGGTCGCGAAGCCGCCGAAGAAGGCCGTGAAGCTATCGACAAAGCTCTCGATGGTGCCGATATGGTATTTATTACCTTAGGTGCTGGTGGCGGTACCGGTTCTGGTGCTGGTCCAATCGTAGCTGAAGAGTCTCGCAAAAAAGACATTTTAACTGTTGGTGTCGCTACTAAGCCATTTACTTTTGAAGGCGCCCGTCGTCGCGCTAACGCCGACCTCGCTATTGATAAGCTAGCTCGCCAAGTCGACGCTCTTATCACCATTCCAAACGATAGATTGCTCCAAACTATCGATCCTCGTACTCCGCTTCTTGAAACCTTCAAAATTGCTGATGATGTTTTGCGTCAAGGCGTTCAAGGTATCTCCGAGCTTATCACCGAGCATTCATTAATCAACCTCGACTTTGCCGATGTTAAGGCCATTATGAAGAACGCTGGCTCCGCTCTTATGGGTATTGGTCGCGCCTCTGGCGAAAATCGCGCCGTAATCGCCGCCCAGCAAGCCGTCGAATCTCCGCTCATCGAAGTTAAAATAGAAGGAGCTCGTGGCGTCCTCTTCTCAGTTGCTGGTGGCTACGATATGTCCATGAGCGAAGTTCAAGAAGCCGCCGAAGTCATTACCGGTGCCGTTTCACCAGATGCTAATATCATCTTTGGTGCTTCTATCCGCCCAGAACTTGAAGACGAAATCGTCGTTACAGTTGTAGCTACAGGTTTTGATTCTGATTATTACAATAATCAGGCCGCCGAAGTTGAGCTCCCCACTCTAAGTGAAGACGACAAGCCTACGGCCGAAATCAAAGATTTTGCCACCGAGAATAAATCCAATATGTGGGATTCCATCAAAAACGAACCAGAACCTGAGCCAGCCTCATCCGACGATGACGATGAAATGGACGTACCACCATCACTCCGTGAGAGATTAAGAGGGAAGAAAAGAAAGTAAAAAGGAGGGCCCGCCATGGAACGCAAATTCCGTATCGGCGATAGCAAAGTTCTAGAAAGTCGTGAGACTCTCGACGGCACCATGATTCGTCGTCGTCGTGAATCGAGCGACGGCCACCGCTTTACGACTTATGAGCGTATCGAACTCCCTCCACTTACAGTGCTGAAGCGTAGCGGCAATAAAGAAATTTATGATCGAGATAAGCTCCTTTTAGCCGTTAAACGCAGTGTTGGCAAGTTCTTTAATTCCGAGCTTGAAATTGAAGACGTTGTAACTCGTGCGACAGATATTTTGTATGCCTACAACACCGACTTGATTACTTCTAAACAAATTGGCGAAGCTGTATTGGATGTCCTTGCCGAAGTGAACGAAGTAGCATATGTTCGTTTTGCCAGCGTTTTCCGAGAATTTAAGACTCTGGAAGATTTTGAAAATATATTAAAAGAACAAAAAGGAAAGAAATAATTATATGAGGGTGGTATGCGTTTATCGTGATGGGGAAGATTATACACGCAGTGTCGACGAATGGATTGAAAATCTTCGTCGTCAGACTGGTTATGAAATCGAAACTATGAATCCCGACGAAAATCCCAATTTTTGCGAAACATACGATATAGTAGAATATCCTACTATTATTGCATTAGGAAGTAACGGCGAAGTTCGTAATATGTGGCGTGGTCGCACTTTGCCACTCATCAATGAAGTTCTATATTATGTGATATAATTTTGATATGGGCATCAAAAAATCTTCAACTGTTTTTTCAACGAAAAAGCGCAAAACCTATCTTCGTATGTTAAAAAGTATTATAGTAGCAGTAACTGCTATTATAATTATTCTAGTTATCCTACAGGCTCTTGGCATCAATGTTAGCTCTATGCTTGCTGGTGTCGGTATCGCTAGTATCGTCGTCGGCTTTGCTTTACAGGATGCCATGAAAGATATTTTCCGTGGTCTTGAAATCGTTTCCGATAATTATTATGATATCGGTGATGTCATTAAATTTGGCGACAACATAGGCCAGGTTGAATCCATCAATTTACACACTACCAAAATTCAAGACATCAATACTATGAACACTGTCTCTATTGCAAATCGCAATATTGATAAAGTCGAAGTCCTAAACGGCTATATTTATCTTAGCGTGCCGTTTCCGCTACGTATTAAGCCAGCAGCAGCAAACAACATTATGTTAGAAATCGTAAAATCTATTCAAGATTTACCACATATTAGCTCCGTTATAAATCAAGGAGTTGCAAACATCACAGAGTCTTCGCTTAATTATCAGTTACAGATTACTTGTGAACCTACGAATCAGCTTCAAGTTCGTCGTGATTGTCTCGGTGTTATCGTTTCAAATTTTGCTAGCCACAAAATTCTTCTTCCTTACGCTCAGCTTGATGTCCACCAGAAATAACTATAATATATGGTATAATATACTCTATGAAATATAGAGCTGGAGAGCGCCGTAAGGCCATTGAATACGAAAAATCACTCGTCGAGTGGTGGAAAAAGAACAAAACTTTTGAACAATCTGTCGATAATCGGCCGATTGATAAATCTTATGTTTTTTATGATGGCCCCCCGTTTATTACTGGTAACCCACACCACGGCACGTTGCTTAGCTCTATCGTTAAGGATGCAGTCCCACGCTATTGGACAATGAATGGTTATCGTGTGGAAAGACGCTGGGGCTGGGATTGTCACGGTCTTCCTGCCGAAAATTTTGTTGAGAAACAACTCGGTATTACAGATCGTCGCGACATTGGCACTAAATGGTCGCTTGAAGATTATATCATTAAAGCGCGCGAATCCATGGTTGCGAATTCCGAGACTTGGCGTTCCACCATTGACCGTATCGGCCGTTGGGTAGATTTTGATAATTGCTACCGTACTATGAATAAAGATTTCATGGAGTCTGTTTGGTGGGCTTTCAAGAAATTATACGAAGCCGGTAAGATTTATGAAGGTCGTAAAGTCCTCATGTATGATACTAAATTTGCTACACCTGTTTCTAAAGCTGAAGTTACTATGGACAACGACGCTTACCAAACCGTTACCGACCCCAGCGCGTATGTGAAATTCAAAATTAAAGGCTCGGACAATGAATATTTTCTCGCTTGGACCACTACACCATGGACCTTAATGGCAAACCGCGCCCTTGCCGTGAATTCGGACATGAAATACATCAAAGTTAAAGTTGGAGACGAAATCTATATTGTTGCCGAGAAACGATTGAAGGCTGTCTTTGGCGACGCAGGCTACGAATTAGTGTCTGGATGTAAAGATTTAGAAGGTTTAGAATACGAATCTCTTGATGGCGCAATCTGCCAAGTCTTTGCTGCTGATTTTGTTGGAGCAGAAGAAGGCACCGGCATCGTCCATATCGCTCCCGCTTACGGTGAAGATGACTACGAATTATATAAAAAATACGAAGATAAAATTAACTTCGTAGATGTTCTCGATGAAAATGGCTATTATTTACCAGAATATGCCAGCAAGCTTCACGCTCTCGGCGTTCGCGATACTGACGAACACGGTATTCAAATATGGGCTGCCAACAAATTTATCGCCAAATGTTTGGAAGAAAAGGGCATTGTTTATAAGATAGAATATATTCAGCACGAATATCCGTTTAACCCGCGCTCCAAAGAGCGTATCATGTACCGTGCCTTCCCAAGCTGGTTCTTTGATATTGACGGCCAAAAGCAAATGATGCTTGAAGAAAACGAAAATATCAACTGGTTCCCAGCTTACTTAAAACACGGCCGTTTCGCCAAGAATATTGAAGCAGCCCCTGATTGGAACCTTTCTCGTGACCGTTTCTGGGCTACCGCCATGCCCGTCTGGAAAGGCGAAAAAACCGGCGCTATCAAAGTTTTCGGTTCCTACGAGGAACTCAAGAAATTCTCGGGGAAGGAATTAGAGGACTATCATCGCCCTTGGGTTGATGAGGTTGAATTTGATGCGTATGTACAGAATGGGCGGGTGACGGCCCTGGAGGGGGACCCCCAGCTGAGCCATGCGAAGATGGGGGAGGATAAGGGTCGGCAGGACCCGTCCGATGCTACTGTGGACCATTTTGTCCGCATCGAAAAGGTGTTAGACTGTTGGTTTGAATCCGGCTCCATGCCATTCGCCCAGCTTCATTATCCATTTGAAAACAAAGAAAAATTCGAAGCCAACTACCCTGCTGACTTTATTGTCGAATACATTGGTCAAGTCCGTGCTTGGTTCTACTATGTTCATGCTGTCAATACTGCCCTTGCTGAGATTGGTGCTTTTGGCGAAAAAGCCAAAAACGGCGCAAAGAATGCTTACAAAAATGTCATCACTACCGGTACACTAGCAGGTAATGATGGTCGCAAAATGAGTAAATCTCTCGGCAACTACACCGATCCTAACATTTTGATGGACCAATATTCTGCGGATGCACTCCGCTTCTTGCTCCTCTCTAGTCCAGTCCTTTCAGGTGAAGATTTCGCTCTTCTCGACAAAGACGTCTCCGACGTCAATCGTAAACTTGCCATGCTTTGGAATGTCTACGATTTCTTCACCACTTACGCCGAGATCGAAGGCTTAGACAGCGAAGAACTTGAAAAAACTATTTGTGAGACCCTGCCCGATCAACGGGGAGGGAAAGAGCGAAGTTCCGCCCGTAACGACGGGCCGGAACGAGCGAGTCTCACAAATGGTTTTTCAAGCTTAGATATCTGGATTATCTCTCGTGCTTACGAGCTCAGAAATCACATTACAGAAAGCATGAATAATTACAACCTCCCTGCTGCTCTCGAAGACGTTTTACCATTTATTGATGATTTATCTAACTGGTTTGTTCGCCGCTCACGCCGTCGTTTCAGCAAAAACGAGGACAAAGAAGACAAAAAACAAGCTTTTGCCACACTATATTATATATTAATATATGTTTCCAAACTTCTTGCGCCGTTTACGCCATTCTTAGCCGAAGAATTATATCAGAAGATGACAGGGAAAGACGAATCTGTCCATTTGCTGGACTGGCCAGCTGCTGGCGAGATTGACACCGAGATTCTTAGCCAAATGTCGCGTACTCGCAAGATTATTACCGACGCTCTGGCACTCAGAATGCAAAAATCCGACTCCGAGGATCAGATCAAGGTTCGCCAGCCACTCAGCAAACTCATTTATGACGGCGACAAACTCCCAGAATTTTACGAACAAATCATCGCCGACGAAGTCAACGTCAAAAAAGTTGAACACGGCGACAAGCTGTATCTCGATAAAACTCTCACCGAAGAATTGAAGAGGGAAGGCTATGCTCGTGATCTCATCCGAGCCGTTCAATCTGCTCGCAAAAACGCCAAGCTCAATATGGATGACCACATTAAGTTGTCACTTTCCATAGATTTGCCACAGGGCTTTGAAGACCTAGTAAGAGCTGAAGTTCTCGCTGATTCCGTTACAAAAAATGAGAATTATGCTCACGACGAGATTGCCAAAGTATCCGGCGAAAATGTCACCATCTCTCTCGAAAAGCTCTAATATACCACAAGACAAACCATAAAATACCTCGGATCACGCCGAGGTATTTTCCTCCTATTTTTTACGGATTTATCTCTGTTAATTTGACAAAACTACTAAAATTAAGCATAAACACTATTGACAAAATCGACCAAGTGTGCTATACTCAAATTAAGTTAGAAAACAAAACAAACATTCTAACAAATAAAATCAAAACAAAAACTAATCAAAAACAAAAAGGAACAAAAATGGCGGAAAAACTAAACATACCAACCCACGTAGTCAACTCAGACTGGAAAGATGATGTCGACGTAGACTACGCCATCTACGGCGATAACGAAAGGGAAGAAAGAAACTATATCTCCCCCGAAAAAGTAGACGATAGCACAAAAAATAAAATCGCAGCTATTAAGAGACGTAACATCAAGCTTGGTAAAACAGCAATGTTATTTAGCTCTAAAATATAAATAAAAACGCCTAAAGAAAGGAATGTACCTTGAAAGACAGAATATCAACTTTAATCGAAAGGATATCCGATGTAAACAATATTGAACTCGTTTACGAACTGATGGTGATCATCGTTAGTTCAATGTAATATTAGCCATAAATAAATTTACTCTCAAATAAAAAACCGAACAAAGCGTTCGGTTTTTTACAGATTTAAAATTTGACCAAATTTAGAGCTTATGCTAAGATGAGACCAGAAAGGTCAACATTATATAATATATACAAAATAAAGTCATGGATAATTATCTCATAGAACGCGACACTTTGGCCAAGGTGGTCGATAGCCTGCTCGCGACAAAATATCCCAATCAACCAGAGAGCGAGCTTAGTAAAGTTCGGGAAGAAAATCTTAAAAAATTAGATGATCGCATCAGCTCCGCAATTTTTGGGAAGCTAAACGACGAAGCACTTGATGAGATAAATTCCATGCTTGATCGCAAAGAAAACGACCCAACCGCTTTTCGGATTTTCTTTAAAAATGCTGGCGTTGATCTTGAACAAACTATTACTGATACTGTCAAAAGTTTTAGCCAAGAATTCTTAGGAGGTCAAAATGCCTAGTCCAGAAAATCCAACCTTTAGTAATCGTTCCGAGTCGGATTCAAATTCTGGCGAGAACGAGGCTATTCGCGCTAAAAATGGTGAACGTGGTCATATGACCAACGAATTAATAATTAGAGAAAAACTCGAAAAAGAAAGAGAAATGTTGATCGCTAGAAATCGCGAATTAGAAATGCGCATCGCGATTTTAAATGAAGAGTTAAAAAATGACGATGCCAAGAAAGAGTCAGAAAAGAATTTAGAAGCTGACAAAGAGGATACGCCGATTTTTGAACCTACTTCCGAGCCTGACCCGGAGCCGATTCTAGAGACTTCCGAATCTGCGTCTGAAACAGCTTCTGGGCCTGTGCCTGAAGCAACTTCTGAATCGAACCCTAAGCCAATTATTGAAGCCGCCCCAGAAAATGAAAAAGTTGTCGAAACGGCTACCAAAGCCAAGAAAAACTCTGCCCTGAAAGGAGTCTTAGGCGGAGTAGCCATTATTGCAGCCTTAGGTCTTGCAGGTACCGGTATTTATAGCGTTGTGTCAGCCAATAAAGAAACTAATCGCAACCAGCCAGCTTCCCCAGAACCGACTCCAGCCGTCGTGGAGACTGTATCTCCATCTGCTGAAACTCAAGCCCCAGAGCATATCGAAGTTGAGAAGGGTATTAAAGACGGCTACAATGCTCCTGGCCTCTGGCTGTCTGAGCATAAAGACCACGATTATGATTATGGCGACGCCAAAGAAATTGGCGAAATATGTGAAAACGATGAAGTGGAAATGCTTAAATATGTTGCCGACAATCAAGTCGAGAGCCTTGCCGATTACATGGCCGAATTCCCAGAAGATCTATGCCCAGAAGGATTCTTTGGCTTGAAACCACGCGAGATTGAAGCCAAGCTCGAAAGCCTTTCTCCAGAAGAATACGACAAAGTCGAAGAACAAGCCATGCGCGCACTTGACGCTGCCTTCACACGTATTGCTGTCACGCAACATAACTACCATCACTATGGCATGGAACTCAAAGACAAAGACGGCAATGTTATCCACGAAAATATGGAAATGACCGACAAAGGCATTGGTCCAGGCATTGAAGTTGTGCAATTCTATTGGGTTGGCGAAGATGGCAGCGAGACTGGCTCTATGCTCGTAAACATTCGTCGACAATATGATTCAGAGAAAAATATTACTGGCTTTATTGGCGGCCTCGAAGTACTACATCGCGGTAGCGGACCAAGAACTCCCGCTACCGAAACTCCAGCCCCCGAGACACCAACTCCTACCCCCAACTGGGGCAAGCAAGGAAATCCTCATGGTGGTGATTTAGTCACTCCATCTGATCCAGTTAATCCCGCTTCTGAAGTTACTCAGGAACAGAATGACCAGACTAATGCTGGGAATGAAGGTTATCGAAACGACAATCAAGCCAAGCCAGGCGAAAATACCGATAACGAAGGTAATAATTCCCAAGTTCAAGCTCAAGAAGAAAACGCACCGGGTGGAGATAATAACAGCGACGCCAGCGAAGAAGCAGCAGTCGCAAGAGGAGATTTCTAATGAAACACCATTTTACTAATCTTAAAAAAGCCACACTCGTAGCGGCGACGTTCGCTTTAAGCTCTCTACCTTTCATCGCAAGTAATGCCAGCGCTTTAGTAGACACCCCATGGGGTCCGAATCGTAAGACTTTCACTTGGGAAAATCCAGCTCCGTACGCTACTTTTAACTCCATCACGAACAATCCACAGCTCGGCGACGAACGCAACTTTGTTCGTATCCGTGAAGTTGCTGACGGTAACAAATTCGGTGATGAAGTCACCCTCGAAATGGGCAAAACTTATGAAGTCTATATTTATTATCACAATAATGCTGACGCTCACGATGTAGGGAAGACTGCTATCGGTATTGCCGACGGCGCATCTGTCAAATCTAGCTTCCCAGCCACCGTAAAGAAGGGCGAAAAGGCCACCGTTACAGCTACGATTTTTGCTGCTGATACCGACCCCCTTGCCGTTTGGGATGGCGCTTACATGATGCCATCGCGAGATTTATATCTTCGCTATGTACCAGGTACCGCTACTATTCATAATGGTGGCGCGCTTGATGGTCAATCTATCGGCCCCGATTATCTCTTCGGCGACGGCGCACTGCTTGGTTACAATAAATTCTCTGGCATCTTGCCAGGCTGTAATGAATATGCTGGATATATCACTTACCAAATTTTTGCTGATGCTCCTGATTTTACCATCAAAAAATCAATCGTTGGCGACAGCACTACGGTGAAAGCCGGCGACGAAGTTACCTTCAAAGTTCGTTACGAAAACACTGGTACTATGAACCAGAAAAATGTCGTAGTAAAAGATACTTTACCAAATAACCTCACCTACATTTCAGGTAGCGCTATATTATATAATAATAATCTCCCTGACGGTAAATCCGTAAACGACGACATTATTACCGAGCAGGGCATGAATATTGGCGACTATGCTGGTACCACTGGCTGGGCCGAAGTAGTTTACAAAGCTAAAGTCAAAGACGATGTTAAATGTGGCGATGAGCTCACAAATTCAGCTATCATTAGCACTACCGACGGTAACAAAACAGATTCTACTACCCTTACCGTCACGGCGGACAATTGTAATCCACCTGTCACTCCTGACAAGCCGACTCCCGATGAACCCGAAACTCCTGAAGAAATTGTCAGCACTGGTCCTGTCGAGATCGCTCTTGCTATTGTGATTTTACTCGGCATTGGTGGCGGTGGCTATTATTTATACCGCACTCATAAGACTCTTAAAGCTGTGGAAAACGAAGTTTCAAATCCAGATTCAAAAAAACCCGACAAAACTCTTGACACCCACTAGCATAACCGTGTTGCAGGTCGAGCATACACATCTTTGTGGATCCAAAGCAACGAATGATACTTTCATTTCTCGTGCCAAACTTTTCTCCTACTTCTAGCTATGGTACCTTTGCCTCTTCCCAAAATCCTTAGTTTGTGATATAATGTCACAAATAATAAAGGAATAATATGAAGAAAGCAGTTATCCTCGTTGGCGGTAAACAATATCTCGTCGAGGAAAAAGAGACCCTACGGGTGGACCTCCTCCCGGCAGGCACCAAAGAGCTCGAAACTGATGCTTTACTCGTAATCGATGGCGACAAGGTAGAAGTCGGCACCCCTACGGTCAAAGGCGTTAAGGTTTCAGCCAAAGTTAAGACCGAAGAGATAAAGGGCGACAAGCTCCGTGTGATTCGTTATCACTCTAAGAAGCGCGTTCACAAAGAAACTGGCCATCGCCAGAAATACAGCGAAATCGAAATCACAAAAATCGCCTAAGAGAGGGTGATGGATTTGGAGGGGGTCCCCCAAAATGTTTGCGAAAGCAAAATTTTGGGGGAGGAAAATCCAGCAGGACCCTCTCTTTTTAGTGCTTTTGTTTATTTTGTGTTATAATGTATTTATATCATGAGTGCGAAGGTAATATGTGTGACAAATCAAAAAGGCGGTGTCGGTAAGACTACCACCGCTGTAAACCTTTGCTATTATCTCGCCAAAGACAAGAAAAAGACTCTTCTCGTAGACTTTGACCCTCAGGGCAACGCCACTAGTGGCCTCGGAGTAGAGAAGAACGACAAGTCTCTTACTGCCACTATGACTGAAGTCATCCTCGGTACGGTTAATTTATCTGACTGTATCAAACATACTAAGTACAAGAATTACGACTTAGCTCCTACCACCCCTGAGCTTGCCAATGCCGAAGTAAAGATTACCGGTATGAACAAAAAATTTGTTCGCCTGCGTGACGCCATTAACAGCGTGCGTGACGGATACGATTATATCGTGATTGATCTTCCGCCCTCACTTAGCCTTCTTACGGTCAACGGCATGATCGCTTCAGACTATTTATTACTCCCAGTTCAGACGGAATTTTACGCTCTAGAAGGCGTCGCCCAGCTTCTTGAATCCATGAAACTCGTCATGAAGCAGGCTAATCCTAACTTACGCTTACTCGGCGTAGTTGCCACCATGTACGATAAACGCACCTCACTTTCCGCACAAGTTTTCAAAGAAATCAAGAAATATTTCAAGAATTTGACTTTTAGTACTACCATCCCACGCAACGTCCGTGTCGCCGAAGCTCCTTCCCATGGTGTGCCGGTCGGCGCTTACGATAAGTTTAGCAAAGGTGCCAAAGCCTACAAAGATTTTACAAAAGAAGTGGAGGAAAGAACCAATGGCAAGTAAAGGACTCGGTCGCGGATTTGAATCTCTCATCCCGACAGATTTAGTCGACGAAGAATTTGACCTCACCGCCGTAGAAGACAAAGTCGCAAGTGAATTAAAGCAGCTCAATCTATCTGATGTCATTCCCGATGAAGAGCAGCCACGGCGTGAGTTCAGCAAAGAAGCTATCGAAGCCCTCGCTGCTTCCATCAAAGAGCATGGGGTGCTTCAGCCTATCGTCGTCACAAGAGAAGATGGCAAATACAAAATTGTTGCTGGTGAGCGTCGTTGGCGTGCCAGTAAGCTTGCTGGCCTCAAGAAAATCCCCGCCATTATCCGCACCCTAGATTCTCAGAACCGTCTCGAGCTTTCTATTATCGAAAACGCTCAACGTGAAGATTTAAACGCCATCGAGCTCGCCACTGCTTACGCTAAGCTGAAAACTCAGTTTAATCTCACCACCGAAGAAATCGCCGCCAAAGTAGGGAAGAGCGAATCCTCCATCACTACTACCATGCGTCTTTTAAATCTCCCTGACGACGTCAAGAAAATTATGGTTAAAGAAAAGCTCACCGAAGGTGTCATGCGCCCACTCGTTGCTCGCGACGAAGCCACCATCAAGAAAGTTTTGCCCAAAATCATCAAAGAAGGTTGGACCGCACGCAAAGTTGAACGATATTTTCAGGACACCAAGAAAAAATCCAGCGCCGCACTCATTAAGCGCCACGAGTCCCACAAAGAAGAAGACGCACTCACCGCCAAATACGGTGTCACTGTTGCCATCAAGAACCGTTCTCTCACTTTCAAATGTAAATCCGAAGCCGAGCTAAAAGAGTTAATCAAAAAATTAGTGTAGCGTCAGCGGGTGACGACCTTGGAGGAGGAGGAAAAGGGCCGGCAGGACCCGCTGGGAGTGATATAATAGTTTTATGAAGAATCCCGATTCAGAACGTGTCGAGCGCGCCATTGAAATGGCGAAGAAGGCTCATGATGGTCAATTTCGAAAGACTGGCGAACCTTACATCGTTCATCCTCTAGCCGTCAAGAAAATTCTCGAAGAGTGGGGCATGGATGAAGATACAATTATTGCTGGTATTCTTCACGATACTATCGAAGATACTCCACTTACTCTTAGCGAAATCAAAAAAGAATTTGGTGAATCTGTCGCTTTTCTCGTCGATGGCGTCACCAAGCTTTCTACCGCTCGTAACGGCATGCGTGATATTGACACCTACCTTCCCGAGACTAAAGATAATTTCTTAAGACTCATGATCGCTCTCGGTGATGACATTAGGGTTCTCATTATCAAGCTCGCCGACCGTTTGCATAACCTTCGTACCTTGAGTGCCCTTCCTCCCGACAAGCAGAAGAAAATCGCTAAAGAATCTCTCGAGGTTTTTGCTCCTCTCGCTGACCGTCTTAATATGGGGCGTCTCCGTGTTGAGATGGCCGACCTCGCCTTTAAGCATGTCGATCCGCGTCGTTTTGAAGAACTCAAAAACCTAATCGAAAAATACAACAAATCTGCGGCTAAATCTCTTCAAAAAATCGAAAGTGAAGTTTCCGCGGCTCTCAAAAAAGAAAAAATCAACTTTACTATTTCTGGTCGGGTCAAATCGGTTTATTCACTCCATAAAAAATTAGCCAAACACAATCAAAACATGGGCGAAATATACGACCTCACGGCTCTTCGCGTCATCGTCGATGATATTACTGATTGTTATCTTGCTCTCGGCGTCATCCATTCACTTTATACTCCAATGGGCGGACGCATCAAAGATTATATCGCCATGCCAAAGCAAAACGGCTATCAATCCCTGCATACTACCGTTATCACCAAAGACAAGCGCGTAGTGGAGTTCCAAATTCGCACCAAAGAAATGCACGAATATGCCGAGCGCGGCCTTGCCGCTAGCTTTTATTATAACGAGCAAAAACTCACCGAGAATTATAAAGAAGGGAAGATCGAGCACCTCCCGACTAATCTTCTCTGGATCACCGAGCTCCAGACTACCGCCGCTCGTCTCCGCGAAGGCAAGAAGGTTGACCTCAAAAAGTTAAAACTTAATCTCTTTGCTGATAAAATTTTCGTTTACACCCCTAAGGGTGACATTATCGATCTCCCAGCAGGTGCGATGCCTCTCGACTTTGCCTATCGTCTCCATTCGGAAATCGGCGATCACGTCATCGGTGTTAAAATCAACGGCAAGATGAGTAACTTGAACAAAAAACTAGAACAGGGCGATATTGTCGAGATTCTCACCTCTAAGAACCAGACCCCCAAGACCTCTTGGCTCGATCGCATCATCACTCCACGTGCTCGTCAAAAGCTTCTCCGTGCCCTGAAGCTTAAATCTACTCAAAAAGATCCCCCAATCCCTCCTATCAAAAAGAAATAAATCCCCAATGTATGATATAATATCTATATTACGCTGTTGTAGCTCCGAGTCGTGATAGTAGAGCAGCTCATTCTACGAATGCACCTTACATATGTTTTATTGTGCCGTTGTAGCTCAGTCGGTAGAGCAGCTCATTCGTAACGAGCAGGTCACAGGTTCGATCCCTGCCAACGGCTCCAGATTGATAGGAAACTCGGAAATTAACTTCTGAGAGTAATAAATGCTAACTAGAAATAGTTAGTTTTTTGTTATGTAAAGGAGTTGATTTTATGTTAAATATAGAAACAAAAGAATTAAAATAAGCGATAAATTAAAAAGAAAAATTGAGATGATTGGAAGATTTACAAATACTACTCTTATCATAAATAACGGTTGTGTTAAGAACATAACAGGTACAAATATTGCTTATGTTATGCCACATATCATCGTTATTAAAAATAATAAATACATAGTATTTGATGAATGTGATAATGTTTATATAAATACCTTTAAAAGCAAAATATCATTTAAAGATTTAGAAGATTATATAAATAGTCATTAAATATCTTTTTAAGTATTATACTTTTCAAAAATACTTTTAAGGTGCCAAATGAGAGAGAAGTGTTTTTTAAAATATTTAGATTTTAGACTACACTTTTCAAGCTTAAAGTGCCAAACATATGAAAATTTTTTTCATATTTCACCTCCTTTCATCATTCTTCATATCTAATTTCACTCATATAGTTAAATCCACTTAAGAAATAATCGTCTTGATATTCTCTTACTCTATTTGTCATTACATCATTTATAGGTATAAGTGTATAATCTTTTAATATTACATACTTGTATGTAAATGTTAATACTTCATCGTAATACTTTGTTAATAAACTGATTTTTACAGTAGTAGTTACTGTTTTATTTAAATTATTGTCAAAGTAACTCATTATTTCGTAAAAACCTTTGTCGGTTTTTAGAATTCTTTCATTATATATTCTAATTACTTTTTGACCTTCATAATTGCCACTTATTTTTTCTATGGTTGGATATTTCTCGTTTAGATAATTTATACTATATAAAATATTATCTTTTGAATAAACATAATTCGACATAAAATCATAATCTATCTTTTTACCAAGAAATTCTGTTGAATAATCCCATTTAATAAGATAATCACTTAAATTATAATTAGCTTTTAAATACGTATCATAACTATCGCTAACTTTATTATCTATGTTATTATCATGTAATGTATATCTAGTATCATTGTAATCATAAAACATTATATCTGCTCCTGAAGTTGGCACAATATTCATAATTCTAATTCTACTTGGATTATCATATACTTTTTTATATTCAAAAGTTCCATAATCTAACTTATTTGGGTTAAAGATGTAAATTTTATTATCAGTAATGAAAGCATATTTATTAAAAAATGTATCTTCATTTATAAGCCCTGTATCACTTAATTTATAATATTTTTTATTTTTATCATTTTCTAAAAGTTGTTCTATTAAAGAAGTGGGCTCTTTTAAAAAAGCATCTTGTTCATTATTTTTTTTAATTAAACATACTGATACAATTACAATACCTAAAACTACTATTAAAGAAATAATATAAATTATTTTTTTATTTTTCATCTTATTTTTTGTCTTATTTTCTTACTTTTCAATATATCCTGATGTTTTTTCGGTGTACATATTATTGGTTATAGATTTATATCTTTCTCCATCATAATCATCAGTAAATCCATTGTATGCTTTATAAATTTCGTTGGTTTCAGTATCGTATACTCTTTCATAACCTAGTGTTGCATCGCTTTGTTTTTGACTCATAATATCATATGTTGTACTTCTACTCTCCCAAGCACTCATATATGAATCAAATGCTTTTTGTACACTGGCATTTAATTCTAGTGCCTGTTTAGTTTGAGCATTTCCATCATCAATAGTTTTTTGTACATATGAAGAATTAAAATCTATTGAATTAATTGATTCTAATAAAATATCTTTATAATCTATAAATTCATCTTTTACTGAAGTAATAGACATAATGTCATAAACCATATAATAAAGCGTGTCAACTCCACCGAGATTATTATTACCGAAATTAACAATAGATGCCATAAACATTCCTTCCCCTGGTTTACCATATTCATCATTAAATGTAGCTCTT
The DNA here is from genome assembly GCA_934700415.1 of uncultured Candidatus Saccharibacteria bacterium. Taxonomy (GTDB): domain Bacteria; phylum Patescibacteriota; class Saccharimonadia; order Saccharimonadales; family Saccharimonadaceae; genus Nanosyncoccus. The sequence goes on from CAKUXN010000002.1 coordinate 26,426, forward strand.
AATACTTTACTATCTAAAGCAACACTTTTCATACTGGCACTTGATTCTGATTCTTCTAATTTAGAGAAATCACTAAAGTTAGGAAAATTAATTGTAGAAAAACTAGCATCAATAGATTTAACAAAAGCTGTTACATCATTAAATTTTTGATAAAATCCTAAAGTAGTAGGATTTTCTAGCACTATGCTATCAGCAAATAATTTATACTGTGCATTATTACCACTCATACTATAATAATTCTGCCAAACCTTTTTTGCAGCTTCACTTTTTAAAAGTGGTTGAATCTTTAACATTAAAAATATTTGATTTCTACTATCTTCGGTATCATATGCTCTAATAGCATAATAAATACCGCTTCCACCTGTTTCAACGTTCCATCCTTTCGGTTTTTTCATAGAGAAAACATCGTTTTTATACTCTTCTAATTTTAAATTACTAACTTTATTAGCCACTATTTTTACTTTAGGTTCTTTAGAGAATATAGAACCACCTCCACCTGTTTTACTATTACTGCCAATCTGAAAGGCAATAAATATAAGAATTAAAACTCCTAAAATTCCAACACCAAATTTAATGAATTTCTTCTTATCAGAAATAATTTCTTTCATACTCTTTCTCCTCATATTTTATATTATAAATGCAAAAATTAGAAAGAACAATAGGTAAATAGTGAATTTTAATACCAAATTAGACAAATATATAAAGAACGTTTTAAATATTATTGCCCATAAAAAATTTAATTGGTAAAATATTAGTAGAAATTGATATTTAATTATTAATTTCTCAATAAGTGAGAAAAAGTTTGAAATAACCTAACCACTTGCTCCATTTTTTTGTAGTTATGTTATAATGGTTATAGATAAAGGAGTTTTTATGTCTAAGGTGGAAATTATCAAGCGCCCCATCGAACAAGTGGGAAGCGACATCAAAAAATCTGCTTGGTCGGCAGTAATAGAATCATTGGCGCTTGTCGTCCTTGGGATTTTATTTGTAGTCTGGCCCGACACGATGATCAAAGTTCTCGCCTATGTCGTAGGTACTTTCTTTATTGTTAAAGGCGGTTTTCAGATTATTACTTATTTCATGGAAAAAGGGCATCGAGATTTCTTTAACAATGGGCTTCTTATGGGCGTTATTTCCGTGTTGATTGGCATCACTGCGTTTGTCGTCGGCGAGAACATTGCCAGCGTCTTTCGCGTCGTAATCGGTATTTTAATTATTTACGAGTCATTAGTGCGCATCAATACTTCTACTAAATTAGCCTCAGCTGGAGTTTCCACTTGGAAATATATGCTCATCTTGTCACTACTAATGCTGATCCTTGGCGTTTTTGTCACCTTCAACACTGGCGCCATTGTTACATTAGTGGGATGGATGATGGTTGTCACTGGCATTATTGGCATCGTTGGTGATGTCATGTTCATTCAACATGTTAATATAGTTATAGATAAACTCACAAAATAATTTATGAAAGATCTGTTTGAAGATTTAAAAAAAATATATCAAAATGAAAGACTCACTCTTATTTTGATTATTCTGAATATTTTAGGTTCTATCGCTCTTCTTGTGACGGGCATTTTAAGGCTCAGTCCCGATAGTGCCGTAGTTAAAATTGGCTACGGTGATATCGGTGGCTACCGCAATGGCTCTTGGGCTGACATGCTCGCCTTTCCGCTTCTAGCAATTGTTTTTGGCGTCTTCCATAGTATTATTGCACTCCGTATTTACCGAAAACGTGGTGCTGGCATGACTAAATTTTTCCTCATCAATACTACGATTTTAATTATCGGCGCATTTATAGTCTTGTTTAGGTTAACAGGAGGAGCTTAAAATGCGTCGCAACTTGGAAATTCCTCAGGGCAAACGGACTAAATTCTATCGTTTTCTCGAAATCTTGCCGGGGCTCATTTCGTATGGTGCAATTATTTTGTTGTTTATTTTGTCTTGGGCCGATCCTGTCATCGGCTCAATTTATTTATTCATCATTATTGCTTCTACTTTAGTTAAAGCAATCGGAGTAGCCTACCGCACTATTCAAGGTTACGAAGTCATCAAACGCGCCGAACGCGTAGATTGGCGCAAGCGTATGGAGGATTTGGAGAATCCTCACGACGCCTACGAACGCTTGCGTGACGACGATTCTAAAAGTTATGAATTCGTCGAACACGTCGAAAATCTCAAACTCATGGCCAGCATGAATCCAGATTATCCCAACCCTAGTAAAATTTATCACGTCGTGATTGTGGCTGCCTACAATGAGGGAATCGAAATTCTAGGCCCCTCAATTGAGGCCATCAAAAATACCACTTTTCCTAACGACCACATCATCGTAGCCCTCGCTTATGAAGAGCGTGGCGGTGAGGCTATGGAGCAGACCGCCGAGGCCCTTCGCCAAAAGTACAAAGGCACTTTCAAAGAATTTATGGCCATCAAACACCCCGATAATCTCCCCGGCGAAATTATCGGAAAAGGCCCCAACCTTACCTACGCAGGCGAAAAAATTGCCATTTACACTAGGGAAAAACATTTGCCAATCGAGAACATTATCGTCACTTCACTCGACAGCGATAACCGTATGCACGAAAAATATCTTGATTCCGTTGCCTACGAATTTGTCACGCACCCCAATCGCCAACGTCTTAGTTACCAGCCGGTCTCACTTTTTATGAACAATATTTGGGATGCTCCTGCACCCACTCGCGTTATTGCCGTATCTAACTCTTTCTTCAATGTAATTTCCACTATGCGTCCACATTTACTGCGCAATTTTGCTTCACACTCTCAGCCGCTTCAAGCTCTTGAAGCCATGAATTTCTGGAGCAAGCGTACTATCGTTGAGGATGGTCATCAATACTGGCGCAGTCTATTTTTCTTTAATGGTGATTATTCGGTTTTGCCAATTCGGATTCCGATTTATCAAGACGCCGTCATCGACGAAACTCTCTTTAAGACCATTAAAGCTCAGTTCGTTCAGGTCCGTCGCTGGTACTATGGTGCTTCAGATGTAGCTTATGTCGGCACCAGACTTTTCGTAAAAAGGGAAAAACGCCCCATGCCTTTCCGGAAACTCTTACCAAAATTTTGGCGGCTCTTAGACGGCCACGTCACTCTAGCGATTTTAGCGCCAATCGTTGCGTTTGGCGGCTGGGTACCAATGGTCATGAATATTTCTTCGCATGGCATGGTCGCATATAATCTTCCAAATATCGTCAGCGTGGTCGAAACTTTTGCCTCAGTTGGTCTTATCGTGTCAGTCCTAGTCTCTTTTAAAATGTTACCTAGGCGCCCAGCCAAATATCGTAAAAGTAAAAACATATTGATGGTTTTGCAATGGATTTTAATGCCAGTTACATCGATTATTTATCAGTCCCTGGCTGCTTTTTATGCTCAGACTCGCTTAATGTTGGGTCTTTACATGGAAAAATTTGACGTCACCAAAAAAATTGTCAAAAAATAACCATAAGTTTTTAGACAAAAAGCTTGAACATGATGTACTGGCCTTATAAAGCAACACATAATGTCAAGTACGAAGGTTAAAAATGTCATATCTTTTAAAAGCTGATTTGATTGGTCCTTTCGTAAGATCTTTAAATGTGTACATTACACTCTAGTCGAAATCTAAAATCTATGGTATAATAATCTGGCGGGTGATTAGCTCAGTTGGCTAGAGCGTCTCGTTTACACCGAGAAGGTCGGGGGTTCGAGCCCCTCATCACCCACCAAACGGTTTATAAAATTATTTTTATCTATTCCGTAATCTACAAATGCCTGTTAAATCCCTCGTTAGTATAGAGGGCTATTTTTATGCCATTTTTTGCAACAAAAACATACCTAGAATCGTAATTTACCTCTATAATCTTGGCTGTTAAAACCCCAAACGATCCAAATTAGCTCGTATTGGTGTTATGATATAATAAAAATATGGTTGAAATAGCGAAACCGGTTGAGGATAATTCATTCAAAATTAATAATGAACTAAGAAAACATATAGAAGCCAAGGTTTTTCCAGAATACAGAAAAAATGAGCTAGCACATAATTTAAATCATATAAAATACGTCATTGATAGGAGCTTTAAATTCGCTCAAGACGTTCCAGATATTAATTATGGCATCGTATATGTTATTGCCGCATATCACGACATCGGGCACCATGTTGATCCAAAAAGACATGAAATAATATCGGCAGAAATTATGCAAAAAGATAAAAAGTTGAACGATTTTTTCTCTAAGGATGAGCTAAAGACGATACGGGAAGCCATAGAGGACCACCGAGCTTCTTCAGATCATGAGCCACGCAGTATTTACGGGAAAATCGTATCGACAGCAGACAGAAATAATAGTATCAAGTCTTGCCTCGAGAGAAGCTATTTTTATGGAAAAAGATTGCATCCAGAATACAACGATGATGAATTGTTCGATAGGGCCTATGAACATCTTAAACTTAAGTTTGGAGAAAACGGATACGCCAAATTTTTCTTTAAAGATGAAGAATATGAAAAATTTCTATCCGACATTAGAAAGTTGCTATCAGATAAGAAAAAATTTATAGAGACGCAAAGAAAACATATTGAAAGTATAAAAACTAGAAAAAATGACTAAAATTATTTAATTATTTTTTCGCAGGTGTCATCTTTGTAAATTGTTAAAGCCTGTTTAATTTTTATTCTGACTGTTTTATGCACCAGACTGGCATGCTGGTATATGTTCTCATTCCTGACTAAAAACTTCTTTTTTAACTTCCGAGTTCTGCATCAAATGAATTCGCTCAATTACAGGTGTAATACCTATTTGATAAGGGCTACTTTTTGCGGAAACATTATTTTGTTTTCATGAGCTACAGATGTATGACAAAAACCAAAGGCAAGGTTAGAGAGTAGGTTTTTAATGTTAAAATCAAAAAAGCGGAGGGAGAAAGGTTATTTTTATGCTTAAAATTGTAGTCTTTGATTCTGGATATGGCGGCGAACTTCTAGCGGATTATTTAGAGGACGCATTGCCAGTGATAGATATTGTAAGAGCCATTGATTGGCGAGAAGCTGAAACCATTCAGCATAGCGGTAAGCTTTCTCGGAAGCTATCTGAAAAATTTTTACAGCCTTATATTGGTAAGGTAGATTTGATTGTTATTGCCAATTTCTTTATTTCTGCCACTAGCCTGAAATATTTTCAACGTAAGTATAAGAATCAAAAATTTATTGGTCTAGATCTTAACTCTAAAAATCTCGCGAAAGTAAAATCTACCGTCACATTTACGACCAAGGCAATGTCTAGGACTATAAGTTATTTTCAGTATGCACACCAGACCAAAACTAAGACAATCGTTCTAGACGACTGGCCGATTTTAATCGACGACGGGGAATTAGGCCACGGCAAAATTCGTCGCGACTTGACTTCAGTCATAAAAGATAAACCA
>CAKUXN010000003.1 GCA_934700415.1 uncultured Candidatus Saccharibacteria bacterium
GTTTTCTATGCTCGACTTGGTGCGATTGTTTTGATTATGTTGCTCGGTTTTTTGCTTGGAAAATTTAAGCTAATTAGCGAAAAAACCAATAAAGAAATAACTAATTTGCTACTTACAGTTTTTATGCCAGCCTCACTTTTTGTGGCTTTCCCATCAAGTTATGACGAGAGCTCTGCGAATTTCTTTTTCTCGGGTCTTTTGGCGGGGACCATCATTATGTTTACACTAATTATTTTTGCCAAAATTATATTCAATAAAAAATGGATGAAGATGGAATTATCCTACGAATCACAATTTGCTTTGGTTTTTAATAATGCTACTTTTCTTGGTTATCCTATCGTAGTAAACACTTTTGGTCCAAATGGTATTTTAGCTTATTGTGGGTTTATTATTGCCTTCAACATCGCACTTTTTTCGTATGGCATCTGGCTCTTTGAACAAAAAATTTCTTTTAAAATTCTTCTTAATATTATTTTTAACCCAAACATCATCGCAGTTATCCTTGGTATGATACTTTTCTTAACTAATTTTAGTTTGCCCAGCTTTATTACAGATGCCGTTGGTTATGTAGGTGGTGCCACTACGCCACTTTCTATTATTTGTATCGGTTTTATGTTGTCGCAAGCCAAATTAAAAAAAGTGTTCACCAAATGGAAACTCATACTCGCGGCAACCATTCAACTCACGTTAGGGCCACTAATTACATGGGGGATTTTAACTTTACTTAATTTTCCAATCGAAGTAATTCAAGTCTGTACACTTATTCAGGCTTTACCTACTGCTACATCGCTCGGACTCTTTGCTGTTAAATATGGTGGTAACGCTGCCGAATCTTCCGAGCTCGTCACAATCTCAACCCTATTTTCCGTCGCGACCTTGCCATTGATGGTTTCTCTCTTATTGTTATCTTAAGATAGGGAAAAGCGTGGCAGGACCCGCCCATATATGGTATAATAGCACGATAAAGAAAGGATAAAGATGAAAGAGGATAATAATCTTGAAAAAATGAGACATACTTTAAGTCATGTACTCGCTGCTGCGATACAGGAGCTTTATCCTACAGCTACATTTGGCATTGGTCCAGCTATCGACAATGGTTTTTACTATGATATTGACTTTGGTGATGTAAAAATATCCGACGCGGACCTTCCTAAAATCGAAAAGAAAATGCGTGGCATTGTCGCTCGTAAATTACCTATGATAAAGCGCGTGGTATCTAAAATGGACGCACTTAATTGGGCACGCGACCATAAGCAAAAATATAAAATCGAGCTTATTGAGGCTTTGCCCGAAGATGCTGAGATTTCTTTCTATGACTTAGGTGATTTATTTACCGACCTTTGCAAAGGTCCACACGTCAAAAATACCAGTGAAACTGGCGTCTTTAAACTGATTCGTGTAGCCGGTGCTTATTGGCATGGTGATGAGAAAAGGGAAATGCTTACTCGTATTTACGGTGTAGCTTTTGTTACTCAAGAAGAATTAGATGAATATCTGAAACGTCAAGAAGAAGCCAAGTCTCGTGATCATCGTAAGCTCGGTCGCGAACTAGATTTGTTCTGTTTTTCTGATTTAGTAGGTGCTGGTCTTCCGCTCTTCACGCCTCGTGGTACCGAGCTTCGCGAGCTCATGGCCAATTATTCATTGTCACTCCGTGGTCGCGAAGGATTCAAAAAAGTCTGGACGCCGCATATTACCAAGACTGATCTTTACAAAACCTCTGGTCATTATGCTAAATTTGGCGACGAACTCTTTATGGTCCATTCGCAAGTAAACGGTGAAGATTTTGCTATGAAACCGATGAATTGTCCACATCATGCACAGATTTTTGCCTCTCGTCCACGTACTTATCGCGAAATGCCGGTTCGCTATATGGAGGCCACTACGGATTATCGTGACGAAAAAACTGGTGAGCTAGGTGGTCTTTCACGCGTCCGCTCTCTCACCCAAGATGATTCACACGTCTTCTGTCGCAAAGAGCAAATCAAAGACGAAGTCAAACGCTTAGTCGCAATCGTTAAGGAGCTTTACGAGACGGTCGGCATGCAAAAACTTCGCGCAAGACTTAGCTATTGTTCCGATGAAGATAAATATCTAGGCGACAAAGCTCTTTGGGAAATGGCTCAAAAGCAAATTAAAAAAGCTGCCATTGATAACGGACTTGACTATTTCGAACAAGAAGGTGAAGCCGCTTTCTATGGTCCAAAGATTGATTTTATGGCCGAAGATGCTCTCGGCCGCGAACACCAGCTCGCCACTATTCAGCTAGACTTTGTCCAACCAGAGCGTTTTGGCCTCGAATTTGTCAACGAAAAAGGAGAAAAAGAGCGCCCAGTCATGATTCATCATGCTACGCTTGGCTCCATTGAACGCTTCTTATCGGTATTCATTGAACATACTGGCGGTTGGTTCCCGTTCTGGTGCGCTCCAGAGCAAGTTCGCATCGTCACCGTGAATGATCAAGTTATGGGCTATGTCGATAAAATCACGAGCATCTTAAATGAAGTTGTTTTAGATAAGCCACTAAAATACAATGAACTTCGTTATACGGTGGATAGCTCAGCTGACTCATTAGGCAAAAAAATCAAACGCGCCACTGACATGAAAATTCCAGTTCTTCTTATCGTCGGTCCGAAAGACGCTGAAGAGGGGATCGTCTCCATCCGCCTCCGCGACAAGGAAGAAAAGACTAAACTCACTACCCTCGCCGACTACCTGAAGAAACTAAAATGATAACTAGTAACCGAGATAACACCTCCTCGGCGACCTCCGCGACTAACGAGGAGCGAAAAGAACGACCGAGCCCCGCAACGACGGGCGCAAAGGAGCGTGCGCCGAGAGGTATTATTCGGTTGCCGATTGTAGTTATCTTGGGCCCTACTGGTTCGGGCAAGACTAGTGTAGCCATTAAAATTGCGAAGGCCATAGGCGGTGAAATCATCTCCGCCGACTCTCGTGCAATTTATAAAGGCATGGACATCGGCACTGCAAAGCCCACTAAAGAAGAACAGCAAAATATTCCACACTATGCCATAGATTTAGTTAACCCAGGTGAACGATTTACTGTGGCCGACTGGAAAGCTTATGCAGAAGAGAAAATTAAGGACATTAGAGCGCGTCAGAAAGTTCCGATTATTGTTGGTGGCACTGGGTTATACATTGATGCTCTTATTTATGACTATCATTTCAAAGGCCCCACAGGACATAAAATCGGTGATATTGAACAAAAAAGTTGTTCAGACAGAACAGAGGTAAAAGGCAATTTTCTCATTGTTGGGATCGATTGGCCCACCGAAGAACTTAGGGGTCGTTTGAAGCAAAGAATTGACCAAATGTTCTCTAAAGAATTATACGACGAGACTTCAAGCCTTGTTCAGAAATACGGCTGGGGTAGTGGAGCCATGAAAAGTGATATTTACGAATATGCCTGGAAATATCTTACCGGTGAACTCTCACTTGAAGAAGCAAAAGAGAAATGTTTTTACGAAGATTATCATTTAGCTAAGCGCCAAATGACCTGGTTTAAGCGCAACAAAAATATCATTTGGCTTCCGCTGGGTCAAGTCTACCCATTTGTGATAAATAAATTTAGACTTTTAAATAAATCGTGCTAAAATAATATATATAATGAGTAAAGAAAATAGCACTCCCACAGAAAAATTATTTGGCAGCAAAACTCGCGCCAAGCTCCTGAAACTATTTTTCGAAAACCCAGAAAAATCTTTTTACGTTCGTGAGATGACTAGAGTCATTGACGAACAGATTAATTCTGTCCGCCGTGAGCTCTTAAATCTTGAAAGCATCGGTATTATTAAAAACGAAACTTTCGATAACAAAGTTTATTATTCGGCTAACATTAAACACCCATATTCGCGCCCGCTAGTTGATATCTTTTTGAAAAAAATTGATTCAACGCGTGAAAAAGATGTGCGCGAAACTACGTGGGAAGAATATTGTCGTCCAGTCAAAAATTATTTGAAGGGACTCATCGTCACTAATCGTCTGCCAGGTCAGGATGGTGTAGATTTACTCATCATTGGCAACGACAAAACCAAAAAACTCACCCGCTGGGCCGAGGTCGTTGAAAAGAAGCAGGGTAAACCCATTAATTATGCCATCATGTCGGTCGACGATTTTTCGTATCGAAAGAGCGTCAAAGACCGCTTCATAGAAGATATTTTCGAAATGGAAATCACCGAAATTATTGATCCAGACAAAATTATAAAAAAATAGGAGAGAATTATGTTTGAAATTGAAAGTAAGTCCGTTGATGAAATAACTATCATCACCAAGAAAACCACCATTAAATTTAACGTTGCCGATGCTACTATCGATGCCAACTTGGCAGTTGGTAAAATTAAAGGCCCAGGTGAATTTGAGATTGGTGACGCGACCATCCGTGGTATCGCCACTGAAAGCGGTAAGACTATTTATAATGCCGAGGTTGGCGGTGTTCATATTGGCGTTCTTGGTAATATCGAAGAAAATCTTGACGACATCGTGGCCGATATTTTATGTACTTCTTCCATTAGGGCCATTCGTGAGATTGAACCAAAGCTTATCGTTTCCATGGGCAATGTTGATGCTATGGTTTCCGAACTTAAACTTACCGCTCGTACTGAAAAGAAACTCAAAGTCAAATCTCTCGATAGTTTGCCGACCACAAAAGAAGTGGTGGTACTAAACTGATGAACGACAATATATTATATATAGTAATTGTTCTTGTTATTGTAGTGGGCTCAGTAATTTTGCATGAGCTCGCTCACGGCGTAGTAGCTTACTGGCTTGGAGATCGTACGGCCAAAGATGCTGGTCGACTCACTTTTAACCCTCTTAAACACATTGATCCATACATGTCGATCATCGTTCCAGTTGTTTTATATATCTTAAGAGCGCCAGTTTTTGGTGGTGCAAAGCCCGTACCAGTAAATTTTCACAATCTCAAATGGCGCGAATGGGGAATGGCGCTGGTTGCCTTTGCTGGCCCTTTCACGAACTTTTTGCTTGCCTTTATCGCTTTCTTGATCGGCCATTTTACCAGACTATTATATGGTTTTAGTGGTGAGCTGCCAGAGTTTATCTTCACTGAAATTGTTTTTATTAATCTAGGTTTCATGCTATTTAACCTTATTCCAATTCCTCCGTTAGATGGTTCACGAATTTTATATACTATCTCACCAGATGTAGTTCGCAACATTTTAAAATCAATGGAAGTCTACGGGGTTTTCATAGTATATTTACTCATTTTTCTTTTCGGCGATGTTTTCTCTAATCTCATGATTAACGGTATGGAGGGAATACTCCACTTTTTCTATACTCTTGTCGGTAGATGAAAAGCACTGACAGAACATATTAAAGTATGCTATAATAGTAGTAGCCCTACTTGGCAGCATGATTTTCCTGAATAATCATGTTTTAGGGATTTCGTGGCTTACATCCGTGGATGTATCGCATAAGATTTTACCCACCTTGTATATATTACGGGGAAAACAGGCCAGTGGGGCTTTAAGATAAAGAGTGGGCATGAAACAGAGAATTCGCGTTGTTGGAATTGTTAGAAACGAAGATGGGGTTCTGATTTTGAAACGTAACCGAGGCCGTTCCGACGCCCCGGTTTTTTGGGAACTTCCTACTGGCAAAATCAAATTTGGTGAGCAACCAGAAGAAGCTATGGTGCGCTCTATCGCCGAATATACAGACCTAAGAGTTGGTACCGTCAAAATACGAGACGTAGTTACTTTTCTCGCCCTTGAAGGTTCCAGCCGACTCAGTAATCTATATATAATATATGATGTCGAAATAATTAGCGACAGCCGACCGACTCCTAGAGACAGATATTCCAGCTATAAATACATTAAAGATTTTACAACGGCAAATGTTCATCTTAACGAGGCCAGCGTATCGGTCTTTGAAATTATAGAAGGAAGGGTGAATTCTAGTCGTATTTCGTCTCGTGATACGGCTAGTGCTGCCTCAGTTTATGTTGATGGAGCCTCGCATGGTAATCCTGGCCCATCTGGGATTGGCTATCGTATCATGAGTCCTGCTGGGCAAGTAATCGAGCAAGGCGGAGAATTTATCGGCTTTGCCACTTCTAGAGTGGCAGAGTATTATGCTATGAAAAACGGTATCGAACACGCCATCAAGCAAGGCCTCAAATCTGCTCGCTTTTTCTCAGATAGTCTGATGGTGGTTAATCAACTGAACGGAATCTTTACCATTAAAAATCCCGACCTTATTCCAATTTACGACGATATCCAAAAATTACTAGAGAATTTCGAGAGTGTCTCATTTACGCATATCCCTCGTTCGGAAAATACGGTAGCCGATACAGAGGCTAACGCAGCGATCACTAAAATTCTGCAGAAAAATTGACATTTCAAACTGCATATGATATAATATATAAGGTATGATGATGGGTAATTCTACTAATTTCGACCTAGATATTATCGGGGCAACCGAATTTGCTGAGATTGCTGGAATTAAAAATATCCCCACAAAGGTTGATACTGGTGCGGATACTTCTTCTATTTGGGCTTCAGGCATTAATGTTAAAAAAGATGGTACTCTTGAGTTTGTCCTTTTTGACGAAAATTCGCCACTTTATACCGGGAAAAAACTTACAGCTACGAACTATATGGTTAAAAAAGTGCGTTCTTCTCACGGCGATACACAGATTAGATATAGCGTGCCACTAGAATTGCGCATTGGTGAAAAAAATTTAACCACCAAATTTACTTTAGCTAATCGTTCGCGTAATAATTTTCCAGTACTCATCGGGCGTCGCACTATCAACGGTAATTTTTTAGTCGACGTATCAAAAGACGTAGTTGGCTATAAGAAAAAAATAAGTACTTCAGCTAAACTAAATCAAGAAATGCACGAAAACCCCTACGAATTTCATCGAAAATATTTTCAGAAAAAAGAGAAAGGAGAACTATGAAAATTGCAATTTTATCTAATGGCCCGGGGAATTATTCCACTAAGCGCCTCGTAAAGGAAGCCAAGAATCGTGGTCATGAAGTCAAAGTCGTTAAATACAAGAATTGTTATCTTTCGCTTGACGACAAACACCCCGACGTTTATTACGATGGTGAAAAACTTGAAGGGTTTGATGCGATTTTGCCACGTATTTCTAATAATATGACTCGTTATGGTTGTGCGGTAGTACGTCAATTTGAAATGCAAGGCGTATGGACTTCTGCCCCTTCAGTAGCGATCACTCGTGCTCGCGACAAATTGCGTGCGGCTCAGATTTTAGCGAAATACGATGTAGATACTCCAAAAACCCTCGTATCTCGTAACACTTCAGATATCGACGATTTGCTCGAACAAATTGGCTTGCCAGTTATTATTAAGCTTGCTACTGGCACACACGGAAATGGTGTAATTTTAGCGGATACTCGTAAGGCTGCCAAATCCGCTCTTCAAGCTTTCTACCTTTATAATGAGGACGGCACTAACATTCTACTTCAAGAGTTTATTAAAGAATCGGCCGGCACCGACATCCGTGCATTTGTAGTTGGCAATAAAGTTGTTGCCGCTATGCAACGTGCCTCACTTGATGACGATTTTCGTTCCAATCTCCATCAAGGAGGGCAAGGTACAATTATCAAATTAACTCCAGAAGAAAAGAAAATTGCCTTAAAAGCCGCTAAAGCTATGGGCCTCCATATCTGTGGTGTCGATTTAATGCGCTCCGCTCGTGGACCACTTGTGCTTGAAGTCAATGCGTCACCTGGATTTGGTATCGAAAAAGTCACTGGCAAAGATGTGGCTTCAAAAATCATTGAATACATCGAGCTCAATGCTCCTCGCCGTAACGGTAAAGACAGAGTGGGTGCCTAGATCTTAATTTTGTGATATAATGATAGAGAGCCAAAAAGGCAATCGCTTGGGGAACCAAGAGGAAAGTCCGGGCAACATAGAGCAAGGTAGTCGCTAACGGCGACCGTCCGCAAGGATAGGGAAAGTACCACAGAAACTTATACCGCCGGTTTTCCGGTAAGGGTGAAAAGAGTGAGGTAAGAGCTCACAGCGCTTTGTAGCGATACGAGGCGGGGGCAAACCCTACCTGTTGCAAGGAGTGCTACTAAACTTCTGCTCGAAGATGCACGTTCACCGCTCGAATACTATAGCAATGTAGTATCTAGATAGATGATTGCCGACTATATAATATATAGTCACAGAACCCGGCTTATGATTGGCTCATTATCAAAAATCCACCCGAAAGGGTGGATTTTTGTGAAAACTCTTAAACTATTTGCTCGATTTCTTCTCGGCGCGAGCCTTTGGTGACTCAACTAGACCTTTTTTCTTTAAAGTCCTAAGCGCTGAAGTCGAAATATTGCATCTAATTTTTTGGCCATTGATGACGAGTGTCCTCTTTGAAACATTTGGCTTGAATACTTTGCGTGTATGCCTCTGAGAGAATGATACATTGTGGCCATACATCTTACCTTTACCAGTAACTTCACAAATTGCCATCTTATTTCTCCTTCACCGTACTTACGATTACTTTGAATGCTTCAGGATTATTTACAGCAAGATCGGCTAAAACTTTGCGATCGAGATTGATATTCTTAGCTTTCATCCCAGCAATTAATTGTGAGTAGGAAAGACCAAGTTCTCTTGAAGCGTTATTGATACGGGTGATCCAAAGTGCTCTAAGATCACGTTTGCGATTGCGACGATCACGATAACTATAGCGAAGAGCTTTAATTACACCTTGTTTACCCAAACGAAAACTGCGAGTGCGTGCATGTTGCATGCCTTTAGCGGCTTTCAAAATTTTCTTATGTTTAGCCATTGCGGCTACACCACGTTTTACTCTCATGATTAAACCCCTAATGCAGTCTTAATATTTTTCTTAATTTTGCCATTAATGGCGGCAGCAGTCTTCATGTTGCGCTTCCTGGCTTTAGATTTCTTAGCGAGAATATGATTCCCGAAGGCGCGCTCACGAGTAATCCTACCAGAACCGGTAATTTTAATACGCTTAGCGGTACCTTTATGCGTCTTTAGTTTTGGCATAGGTTTTCCTTTAGTTAAAGTTTATATTTGCAGACTATATCTGCGCTTAACGTGCAATCGGAGAACCGTGGAAGTAGGAAATTACTTCTTCCGTATTCCAACCGATAGGTTGCGTCCGCTAAATTGAGTTTTGCCTTCAATGACGATATCGTCACCGATGAGCCCAAGTACTTTCTCAAGCAGTTCTTGCCCTAATTCCTTGTGAGCCATCTCGCGACCACGGAATACAACCATGATTTTTACACGATCTCCGTCGTCTAGAAAACTTCGCATTTTGCGGACTTTGATGTTAAGGTCGTTATCCGAAATTTTGAGACCAATCTTCATTTGCTTTAGCTCAGATTGTTTTTCACGAGCTTTTTTACGATTTTTGGCTTCTTCTTTCATCTTCTGGTATTGGAATTTACCCCAGTCAATGATTTTAACGACCGGAGGATTGGCATTAGCGGCAATTTCCACTAAATCCACTCCCTGTTCCTTCGCGAGAAGTTGAGCTTCGCGACTTGACATAATGCCGAGCTGCTCGCCACTAGATCCTATTACGCGTACCTCCGGATAACGAATTTCAGTGTTAAGCCGGGTGCGTGATGTAGTTTTTATAGTAGTCCTTTCTTCTCTTGAATTAACCTGATAACAATTATACATCACCTTCTCCTATAAGTCAATGCTTCTGCAAGGTGATTTTGGCTTATAATTTCCGCTCCGTCCAGGTCGGCAATCGTCTGTGCGACTTTAATAGTTTTAAAATAAGCCCTAGCTGAAAGATTTAATTTTTCGGAAGCATTGGATAGCAAATTTTTAGCTTCAGAAGTGAGCTTTATTTTTTGCGATACTTCAAATGAAGAAAGGGAACTATTATAAAATCCGTCGCGGTCAAAACGTGCTCTTTGTCGTGAAATTGCCTCTGTTATGGTATTTTTTACAACATTATGCTCATGGTTTTCGTGTGAGATTTCTTTTAATAAATCGGCATTTTCGACTTTGTCAACATTTACAAACATATCGATTCTGTCAAAAAGCGGACCCGAAAGTTTCTTCTGATAATTTTGGATTTGCTGTTCTGTACACTTACACTCGTGTGTCGGGTCACCCAAATATCCGCACGGGCATGGATTCATCGTGGCAATTAACATAAAATCAGCAGGATAGGAACTTTTCCGGTTCGCTCTAGAAATTACAATCCTCTTATCTTCTAGGGGCTGTCTTAAGGATTCCAATACCGATCGCGGAAATTCAGGGATTTCATCCAAAAACAGCACGCCTTTGTGAGCTAAAGAAATCTCTCCCGGCATCGCCCCCGCTCCACCACCGATAATCGAAGTGGCGCTAGCTGTATGGTGTGGGCTACGAAACGGCCTCGACGAAACTATCTCATCAGTAGCAAGGCCAGCAATCGAATAAATTTTGGTAATATCTACAATTTCATCTTGGGCTAAATCTGGTAGCAAATTCGCTGCCGCTTTAGCAAGAAGAGTTTTGCCAGCTCCTGGCGGGCCGGAAATAAGTATGTTATGGTGTCCAGCGATTGCAATTTCTATTGCGCGTTTGGCTAACTTCTGCCCACGAATGTGGTCTAAAAACACTTGCGAAGCCATTTTCCGGGCATTTTTAGGCCAAGTTACGTTATGATTGGTGTCCAGCACGTCTCCTTGATTTTTAAGCTGCATATAAAGGTTTTGAAGCGAATCTACGCCGTAAATTATGACGCCATTAACAAGCGAGGCTTGGGCGAGATTCTGTATGGGTAAATAAATTTCGGCTATTCCAGCCTCTTTAGCGGTTTCGACGATGTTTATAACGCCTTTTATTGGCCTTAACTTACCGTCGAGCGACAATTCGCCCACGAAAAGTTTATTTAGCACATCAGTTTTGAGTAACTGACCAGATAAAACTAAAACCGAAAGTGCAATTGGTAAGTCCAGATAAGAACCATCTTTTTCAAGATCGGCAGGCGCCAAATTAATCGTGACTTTCTTGTCTGGAAAACAAAAATTAGAATTCACAATTGCGCTTCGTACTCGCTCTTTTGCCTCATTTATAGTTTTATTAGCCATCCCCACAATATTGAAAGCTGGTAGTCCCCTATTCATATCGCCCTCAACTTCCACTAGCTTTCCCGAAAAGCCATAGGGCACTACTGAATGAATTTTACTTATCATGGCCGTCTATTAACACGCTATAAAATTTTTTACAACCCCCCACCTGGATTTCACCCTAATAGCCAAAATATTAAAAGAGCATTAAAAAAGTAATAATCTGTTCCAAAGAAAATGCTTGTGAAAAACTCGCAAAAAATATACAAAAATTGTTCAAAAAATGTATTGACATTAGCATTTTTTCGCGCTATTATAGAGATAGCTTCTGAATAAAAAAATTATTCAGAAGGTCAAAACAAAAATTTAGCCAAAATAACTCCACACTCTACACAGAAGACCGGTTTTCCTCGCAGTTACCGGTCTTCTTCTATTATTATTGAGCAAAATATGCTATAATAATTCTAGTTGGGGCTGACAAAGCTTAGACGGATCATTAACAGACATAAGGCATACCGATTAAATACCGTAAGTATTAATAAGTGCTAAAAACACTAAAACTGCGCATGTCATGTACATGCCAGCTTATGCCTAATTATTTGTAGGCTGGTTTGCGTTTGAGTTTTCGTAGAACGTAAATTATCATATTACGAAAATAAGGCCGCGCGAGTGGCGCAGCACGACACGAAAAATTAGCCACGGCAATTTTGAGTTTGGTTTCTTGCAGCTCAAAATACGTGCCAAAATAAAACAGGAAACTAAGTATGTAGAATTATGTCCATGTGATGACTCGGACCCGGAGGCAGTATCCGGCAGCTCCACCAAGAAACAAAATGAATGTTGTAAAAATTGCCACAAAGGGCAATTTTTTAGTGTTAAAACTCAAGCTATATTGTAAAAAATACAACAAAACGAATAAAAATATTGAACAGAGAAGAATAGGGAAGAATATTGTAAAAATTACAACAAAATCGTTGAATAAATCTATTGATTTTTTATGATGTTTGTGCTACTATAAAAACAGTCGAGATGACTAAAACAAACACTAAACATTAATATTAAAAACATGAAAAAATATCACGAAAAACTTAAAAAACCATAGAATTTAGCGGGCGAAAAGGTAATTTCTAGCCATAAATTACACATAGGAATTACCTAGAGCTCCGCTAAAGCGTAGAGCGCGCCGCCAAATCTTTCATTAGCACTTTAGAAAAAACATAAACCAGAACGAAAGGAAACAGCAGCAAGGATCAATGCTTCACCTAGCGTGAAGCGGTCAAAAAGGGAAAAGCGGATCAGGTTGTGGCTAATAGTTGTGTTTAAAGCGCCAGATAACCCCCGCTTCCCTCCAAATAAATACTTGGGGGTTTTAATCAGTTATGTTATAATGAAGGTTATGAAGCATAACCGCGTTATATCCAGTATAAGCATTGTTGGACTCGCAGCCTTGATTGCTTTACTATTTTTTACTTCACCGACGGAAATTGGACCCTTCGGTGTTTTATTATTATTTACAACATTATACATATCCATTTTCGGCATTACTACGCTAATCATGCAAGTATTTTACAAACTTGCTCTCGGTAGAAGTTCCTTCAATAATAAGGATTATTTATCGTCTGCAGTTTTGTCTTTTGGTCCTATCATGTTATTGATGGCGCGATCTTTTGGTGTCATTAATCTCTGGACGATTGGACTAATCATCTTTTTCTTATTTTTAGCAGAGTTTTTAGTGGCGAAACGCGCATAATGTGATAAAATAAGCATATGGATTATGGGCAAAAAGGACAGTCTAAGGATACCGACCCAGCTTTTTTTACAGCAGGAGTAGGTAATATTCCCGCCGATCAAAATACTTTTGAAGCAGAAAATAATCTTGACCTTACAAATCAAGCCGACACTTGGGCTCCAGAGCGTAATCATCAAACTATTGGTAGTAGAGCGATGAATCTGTCGAGGCAATCTGAGTCGCATATTACAAGAGAAGAGCTTGAAGATAGATTTCGTGATGTAATCGATTTAGCTCCACCTCCTATGCCAGCTCCAGAGGCTGAAGTTGTAGCACAACCAGTTACAACTACTTTCGGCGTCACAGACATTCGCACTGAAGGAGATCATATTAACGGCGCTGCTATACGCGAAGTAGATAGTACGCTTTTTAAACTTAGTCAAACTGGTAATATTTCTGATTTTTACGCCACCATTAGGGGTGATGACAATCATCCTGGGATGGTACGGACTAACCTTAAAAATTCTTTCAATAGAGAGGTAAAATAATGGAATCCTGGGTGGTAATTATTATCACGGTTGTAGCCTTAATAATTCTGGCCTCTATTATTTTCGCTTCTCGAGTTTCAAAACTCCGAAAAGCCAAAAAATACGAGCGTGGCCTTAAGATGGTGTCACTTCTTATTCACTTGCCACCTACGACCGATGATATTGAAGCTGGTAGCAGAGATAAACGCGACATCACAAACGAAGTAATTTCTAAGGCCGATGTTATGTATTCGATTTTGGCGTCAACAATTACAAAAGGATTTAAGGCAAAGCTCTACGGTCAGCGTCATTTTTCTTTCGAAATTATCGCGAAAGATGGTTTTATTCGATATTATGCCATTGTCCCAGCTGTACTTACAGAGACAGTTAAGCAAGCTATCCAATCGGCCTATCCGACCGCCAGAATCGAAGAGAAAAGAGAAGAAAATATTTTCGCTCCAGATAGCAGTATCTATACTATTGCTGGGGCTGAACTCTCCCTAAATAAAGAATATTATCTCCCAATTGCTACATATGAGGATACTAAAAGCGATGCATCAATGGCGATTTTAAATGCTTTGTCTAGTGTGGGTAAAAATGAGGGAGCCACTGTTCAAATATTATTCCGCCCTGCACAAAAAAATTGGTCCGCGACCGGCAAAGAATATATCGAAAATATTCAAAAGGGTAAAAAAGTTAAAACTGGCGGTGCATTATTAAGTGATATCGCGATTGACCTAATTAAAGCCCCCTGGGAAGTCCCGAAAGAGCACGAAAAAAGCGAGACTGTTACGATTAGCAACGTTAAACAAGAAGAAATTGCTGCCATTGCTAGCAAAATGCGCTACCCAGGTTTCGAAACCCTGATCCGCATCATAGCTAGCTCCAACACGAAGCCACGCTCTGAGGCGCTCGTAGGGGGTATTGTGTCGGCTTTTTCGCAGTTTGATTCACCCGAATATAACGGTTTTAAGGTCAATATGTTTAAAAACCCTAAAAAATTAGCGGTAGATTATACATTTAGATTTTTCCCACTCAAAAATCGCAATAATATATTAAACAGCGTAGAATTAGCCTCGATTTTTCATTTACCAGAGCAAGGTTCTATACCTAATTCCCAAGTGGAACGCCAGCTTACTAAACAAGTAGATGGCCCAGCTAGGTTAGCAACCGAGGGGGTATTCTTAGGTATCAATGAATTTAGGGGCGCTAAGAAAGCAATTTACTTGGACGATGACGATAGAAGACGACATATGTATATTATCGGTCAAACTGGTATGGGTAAATCTGTTTTTCTCGAAAACATCGCCTTCCAAGACATGTGTGATGGCCGTGGTTTTGCCTTTATTGACCCTCATGGCGATGCAGTAGAGGCGCTACTCAAACGTGTCCCAGAAGAAAGAATTGATGATGTAATCTATTTTGATCCTGCTGACATCGAGCACCCAGTTGGTATGAATATGTTTGAATTTACTTCTGAAGATCAGAAAGATTTTATCGTCCAAGAGGGAATCAGCATGTTGCAGTCGCTCTTTGACCCAAATAATCAAGGCTTTTTCGGGCCGCGTGGCCAGCATATGTTCAGGAACGCTGCACTGCTTCTTATGTCTGATCCTAGTGGAGCTACATTTATTGATATACCGCAGTGTTTTACCGATCCAGAATTTGTTAAATCTAAGCTAAAATATGTCACCGACAAAGCAGTTTATGATTACTGGACCAAAGAGTTTCCTGCCTCGCAAAAGTCTAATGACGCCGGCGAGGTCATCACTTGGTTTGCTTCAAAATGGGGCCCATTCTTATCGAACACCATCATGCGCAATATTTTGGGCCAAACTAAATCAGGCTTTAATATTCGTGAAATTATGGATAACAAAAAAATCTTTCTTGTTAACCTCTCTAAAGGGCGACTCGGCGATATTAATGCGAACCTTCTAGGTATGATTTTTGTCATGAAATTCCAGCAAGCCGCTATGAGCAGGCAAGATATCCAAGAAGATCAGCGTCAAGATTTTTGTCTTTACGTGGACGAGTTTCAGAACTTTGCCACCGAAAGCTTTGAATCTATCTTGTCCGAGGCTCGCAAATATCGTCTCAACCTCATCGTGGCTAACCAATTTATGACCCAGCTCACCGATAAAATTAGGGAAGCACTTTTGGGTAACGTGGGCACTATCATCTGCGGTCGCGTGGGCGTTACGGATGCAGAATTAATGGTAAAAGCCTTTACCCCGACATTTACCGCAGAAGATTTAACTAAGACTCCGAATCATGCCGCAGTTTGCAAGGTCATGATGTTTGGTATGCCATCGAGCGCCTTTACGATGAATCTACCAGCCCCAATGGGTGAACCTAACGATGAATTAATGGAAACTCTAAAATTATATTCAGCTACCAAATATGCCAAAACCCGTACTGAAGTTGAAAGGGAAATTCAAAATCGCTGGAATATAGCAGAACACGACAAGGAAGAAACACCCGAGTCAGAAAAAGGTTTCTTAGACAACTGGCTAAAACAATAAACATATATAATATATAGCATTTCAAAGCTAACCTTAAGAGGTTGATTTTTCCCAGGCTAAGGTGTATAATAGAGAAGTATATTTAAGAAGAGGTAAATAAAAATGGCCGCAAAAGAAGCCTATGATTCTTCTGAGATTCGAGTTCTAGAAGGTTTGGAGCCAGTACGTCTACGTCCTGGTATGTATATCGGCTCTACTGGTTATGATGGTCTACACCATCTCGTCAAGGAAATCGCCGACAACTCTATCGACGAAGCAATTGCTGGGTATGCAAAAAAGATCGATATCACAATTCTAAAAGATGGTGGCGTAAAAGTTGATGATGATGGTCGTGGTATCCCAGTCGACATTCACCCTAAGACTAAAAAATCAACTCTAGAAACAGTTTTAACGGTATTACACGCTGGTGGTAAATTCGGTGACGGTGGCTATAAAGTGTCTTCTGGTCTTCATGGTGTCGGCTCGTCAGTAGTAAATGCTCTTTCTAGTCATATGATTGCAGAAGTCTATCGTGACGGTAAGACTCATCACATCGAATTTGACACGGGCAAGCCAACTATGGAATTAAAAGTAGAGAAAGGCGCTCCGCGTGAACACGGTACCTCGATTACTTTTTATCCAGATCCGACCATTTTCAAAGAAACTACCACTTTCGACTACGATTGGGTGTCAAATTACGCTAGACATCAAGCTTATCTAACTAAGGGTATCTTAATCACGGTTAGAGATGAACGAACCGGCGCCAAAGAATCATTTTATTTTGAAGGTGGCATTAAAAGTTATGTAAAGCGGCTCAATAACGGTAAGGAGCTTTTATCTGATGATATTTTCTACGTCGAAAAACAAATCAATGATACTGGCGTAGAAATCGCTCTTCAGTATAATGATACTTTTGCGGAAATTATGAAGCCCTTTGCTAATAACGTTTTGACTCCAGATGGCGGTATGCATGTAGTTGGTTTTCGCACGGGTTTAAATCGCACCATCAATGATTATGCTCGTAAAAACGGTTTACTAAAAGAAAAAGAAGACAATCTAACTGGTGACGATATTAAAGAGGGGCTTACGGCCGTTATTCTTGTTAAACTTCCTGATCCTCAGTTTGAAGGTCAGACTAAAAATAAACTAGGTAACCCAGAAGTTCGTGGCTATGTCGATAAAGTAATGACTGAATATTTTGGTTATTATCTAGAAGAGAATCCTCAAATTGCCAAAAAAATCGTCGGTAAAGCTACTTTAGCCGCTCGTGCCCGCAAAGCCGCTCGTGCTGCTCGTGATAATGTTATCCGAAAAGGCGCTTTCGAAGGATTAAACCTTCCGTCTAAACTTGCCGATTGTTCTTCTCGCAATGCCGAAGAGTGTGAGCTCTTTATTGTAGAGGGCAACTCTGCTGCTGGTTCTGCAAAAGAAGGACGCGACTCGCGCATACAAGCTATCTTACCTCTCCGCGGCAAAGTATTAAATACCGAACGAGCTAGATTGGATAAAATGTTGGCAAACGCTGAACTAGTTTCGCTTATTAAGGGCTTAGGCGTAGGCATTGGCGATCAATTTAATATTGATGGTTTAAGATACCACAAAATCGTCTTTATGACCGATGCCGATGTGGATGGTTCTCATATTTCTACCCTACTTTTGACTTTCTTTTTCCGTTATATGCCAGAAGTTATCAAAGCAGGGCATGTATATTTAGCAAAGCCGCCACTTTTTGGCCTTATCAAAGGTACTGGTCAAGGCCGCAAGATAGATTATATATATGATGAACAAGCTCTAGAGGATACCTTAACTAAGAAGATTGAAGAGCGCAAAGCGGCCGGCACGAATATTGATCCTGAAGCCGAACGTTTCAAGCAGGCTGGTTACACCGCGCAGCAACGCTTTAAAGGTCTCGGCGAAATGGATGCCTCACAACTCTGGGAGACTACTATGAACCCAGAAAATCGCATTTTAGTTCGAGTTAACATTGAGGACGCTGAAAAAGCTGACGCTATTTTTGCTAAACTCATGGGTGATCAAGCCGAACTTCGTAAAAACTTTATCCAAGCCCGCGCCGCCAGCGTTGATCTTGATGATCTGGACTTTTAAGGAGGAATTATGGTAGAAGAAAAGAATTTAGATAAAAATCCCCTCAGCAATGAAGACGGCGTTGAGCTTCGCACTGTCGAAAACACCATGGAAGATTATTTCCTAAGATATTCGTTGTCAGTTATTGTTGACCGCGCTCTTCCAGACGTTCGTGATGGTTTAAAGCCGGTCAACCGCCGTATATTATATGCCATGAATAAAAACGGTTGGAAAGCTCCTCATGCCACTGTTAAATCCGCCCGTATTGTTGGTGAAGTAATGGGTAAATATCACCCACACGGCGATTCCTCTATCTATGATGCTATGGTGAATTTAGCCCAGCCATGGAAGATGCGCTATACATTGGTAGAAGGTCAAGGTAACTTTGGTTCCATGGATGGTGATGAGCCAGCCGCCTCACGTTATACCGAGGCTCGTCTCGATAAAGTTGGCGCCGAGCTTCTTGCCGACATCGAAAAAGACACTGTTGATTTTCGTGATAACTTTGATGGATCCGAAAAAGAACCTTCAGTACTCCCGTCTGCCGTACCAAATATTCTTTTAAATGGCCAAATGGGTATTGCCGTCGGTATGGCTACCAATATTCCACCCCATAACTTGGGCGAATTAATTGACGCTACTGTTGCACAAATTGACGACCCAGAAATTTCCCTTGAAGGATTGATGAAGTATGTTAAGGGCCCAGATTTCCCGACAGGAGCCGAGGTCTATGGTGGAGCACCGATGAAGCAAGCTTACGCCACTGGTAAAGGTTCAGTAGTAATCCGTGCTGTTGCTAATATCGAAGAACGCAAGAATGGCCGCTACAATATTGTAATTACCGAAGTACCATATGGTATGAGTAAAGAGGACTTTATCGACAAAGTTCGTGATCTCGTGCTCGCCAAAAAGCTCGACCATATTGCCGATGCTCGTGATGAGTCGGCTCGTGGCAAAGTTCGTGTAGTTGTAGAATTAAAGAAAGATGCCTTCCCGAAGAAAATATTGAATCAACTTTATAAACTAACGCCACTTCAGACCTCTTTCCATTACAACATGCTAGCTCTCGTGGATGGCATCCAGCCACGCATTTTGGGACTCAAGGAAATCTTAGCGGAGTTTATTAAACATCGTCAAAAAGTTATTCGTCGTCGCACTGAATTTGATTTAAAGAAAGCTAAAGAGCGTGCACACATCTTGGAGGGTTTGAAAATTGCTCTCGATAACATCGACGAAGTAATTAAAGTTATTCGTGCTTCCTACGATGATGCCGACAAACAACTTATGTCACGCTTCGGTCTATCCGAAATCCAAGCTAATGCTATTTTGCAAATGCAACTTCGCCGTCTCCAAGGCCTAGAGCGCGATAAGATCGAAGAAGAGTTGAAACAGCTTCACGAATTAATTGCCAAGCTCGAAGCTATTTTGGCTGATGAGAAAGAAGTTTTACGTGTAGTTAAAGAAGAGCTCATTGCTATTAAAGAAAAATACGACGATCCTCGTCGCTCGAAGATTATTAATCACGAAGTAGGTAAATTTTCTGAAGAAGAGCTTATTCCAGAAGAGGAAAGCGTCATTCTTCTTACTTCCGAAAATTACATGAAGCGCGTCCCTCAGGCAGACTTTAGGAAACAAAATCGTGGTGGTAAAGGCAAGCGTGGCATGACTACTAAAGAAGAAGATGTAATTGCTCAAATTCTTACCGCAAATTCACACGACTATCTGCTGTTCTTTACTAGCCAAGGGCGACTCTTCCGCATGAAAGCGTATGAAGTCCCACAAGCTTCATTAGCCGCCAAAGGTACCGCTGCAGTTAATATGCTTAATATGCATCCAGAGGAGAAAATCACGGCCATCATCAAACAAGGCGAAGGTGTTGAAAACGGTTACCTCTTTATGGCCACCAAGAAGGGAACTATTAAAAAATCCGCCATTAAAGATTTCTTCAATGTGAGAAGTAATGGTCTTATTGCCATCAAGCTAGATCAAGGTGATGAACTAAGATGGGTTAAAGAAACCACTGGCGAAAACGATATAGTAATCTCCACCTCTGCCGGCCAGGCTACCAGATTTAATGAAAAAGAAGTTCGCGCTATGGGACGCTCCGCAATGGGTGTTCGTGGCATGCGACTCCGTCCGAAAGACGAAATTGTAGGCATGGATGTAATAACTGATCCTAAGCAGAAACTCATTGCCGTATCTGCCAATGGTTATGGTAAGGCTACTTTAGTATCTAACTTCCCACCTCATAAACGTGGCGGTGTCGGTATCAAGGTTGCTGCAGTTACTACTAAGACTGGCCCAATCGTCGCAGTTCACACACTTGACCCTGAGGCCAAAGAAGTTATTATGATGTCCACTAAAGGCCAGGCTATCCGTGTAGCCATGAAAGAGATCCCGACCCTCGGTCGTGCTACACAAGGTGTTCGTATTATGAAAATGAGCGAAGGCGACACCGTAGCTTCTATTGGCATTGTTCTCCCAGAAGAAGAATCCAAAGAAGAATAAGCCTAGGCGCAATCAAAACTCAGGTAGGGGGGTTGTAATTTCCGTTTACTCATGCATATACTCCTTTCAAAATTAAAATGAAAGGAGTATATATGGGGAGGAAATTTTTATTTCTACCGATATTATTATTAGGAACTTTGATAAACTATTCTTCCGCGTTTGCTACTATGCAAACTGAAGATGGCCAAACTTGGTATTCTGCCAAAGAAATGATGGCGATTACGGAAAGTGATAAAAAGAAGGTTTTGTCACTCTGCGAAGAATATGATTACAACTGTTGGCGTGAAGTTTATAATTATATGCAGTCTAATCGAGATGTAAAATATTTCATTGCGGATTTATTTGCCGCTAAAATGTTCGTTCCGCACGTAATTAATCATGAAAAAGAGGAAATGAAAGGTATTTTTCGTGACGGAGCACTTCTGGATTATGGTTATGAAGGATTAGCTCACTATCCAATGGACGCAATTTATATGGCTTGGTTTGATATACCTACTGCTATCGACAAGTCAGAGCCGGATATTCCAAATGATACAGAAGATTTGCCACTTGCTCCAAATACTGGAGGGGGAATTATGGCGGAAGACGCAAAATGTGAAAAGAGGATCGAATTTCCGTGGTGGATTGTTGCACTTATCGCGGCCGGAGAGGTCTTAATTATTTGGTGGTTTGCCCCAAATCACAGAAAATATCCAAAAAAGTAAAAAATCTTTCAAAAAACCCTTGACAATTCTCGCGGCTTTTGATAAACTGATATCAGCCTAAAGCTGCGAGAACAACTTATTTTAGTAGTCTTTAGAAATATTTTAACAATTTAGTTGTGCAATTAATCATCGTCAGTTTATTTATTTTAATTTGAGTTTTTCAAATTTTCTATAATGGAGAGTTTGATCCTGGCTCAGGATGAACGCTGGCGGCGTGCCTAATACATGCAAGTCGAGCGGTAGCAGGGTTTCACCGTTTCCTTGACACACCTAGCGCATTATCGTAGGTGGTGAGACTTCGAGGGAACAGTGAAACTGCTGACGAGCGGCGGACGGCTGAGTAACGCGTGGGAACGGACCCCAAACTGAGGGATAACTAGTCGAAAGATTAGCTAATACCGCATGTGATCTTCGGATTAAAGGATTTATCCGGTTTGGGACTGGCCTGCGTACGATTAGATAGTTGGTGAGGTAATGGCTCACCAAGTCGACGATCGTTAGATGGTTTGAGAAGATGATCATCCAGACTGGGACTGAGACACGGCCCAGACTCCTACGGGAGGCAGCAGTAGGGAATCTTGCACAATGGGCGAAAGCCTGATGCAGCAACGCCGCGTGCAGGATGACGGCCTTCGGGTTGTAAACTGCTTTTATAAGCGAGAAATATGATGGTAACTTATGAATAAGGACCGGCTAACTACGTGCCAGCAGCCGCGGTCATACGTAGGGTCCAAGCATTATCCGGATTGACTGGGTGTAAAGAGTTGCGTAGGTGGATGTTTAAGTAGACAGTGAAATCTGGTGGCTCAACCATTCAGACTATTGTCTAAACTGGGCATCTCGAGACCGTTAGGGGTAACTGGAATTTCTAGTGTAGGAGTGAAATCCGTAGATATTAGAAAGAACACCGATAGCGTAGGCAGGTTACTGGGACGGTTCTGACACTAAGGCACGAAAGCGTAGGGAGCAAACGGGATTAGATACCCCGGTAGTCTACGCTGTAAACGATGGATACTAGCAGTTTCGGGTATCGACCCCTGGAGTTGCGAAGCTAACGCGTTAAGTATCCCACCTGTGTAGTACGATCGCAAGATTAAAACATAAAGGAATTGACGGGGACCCGCACAAGCGGTGGAGCGTGATCTTTAATTCGATGGTAAACGATAAACCTTACCAAGGCTTGACATCCGAGGAAGGCTCTCGAAAGAGAACTGTGCCTTCGGGAACCTCGAGACAGGTGATGCATGGCCGTCGTCAGCTCGTGTCGTGAGATGTTTGGTTAAGTCCATCAACGAGCGCAACCCTTGCAACCAGTTGTATTTTTCTGGTAGGACTGCCCCGGTAACGGGGAGGAAGGAGGGGATGATGTCAGGTCAGTATTTCCCTTACGCCTTGGGCTAGAATCGCGCTACAATGGCCGGTACAATGCGAAGCGAAGCAGTGATGTGAAGCAAACCGCACCAAAGCCGGTCCCAGTTCGGACTGGAGGCTGAAACTCGCCTCCACGAAGTCGGAATCGCTAGTAATCGCAGATCAGCATGTTGCGGTGAATACGTTCCCGGGTCTTGTACACACCGCCCGTCAAACCATGAGAGTCATGAGCACCCGAAGTCCGTCTAGGCGGCCTAAGGTGAGCAAGATGATTGGGGTTAAGTCGTAACAAGGCATCGGTACGAGAACGTGTCGATGGATTACCTCCTTTCTTGAGAAGGATTTGATGCGTCTACTCCTGCAAGGGAATAGATAGCTAGGTCGGTTACGATTGTGTTAATTAAGCTTATAACACAATAATATCTCTTCGGAGACGTAACATTAAGCTTTACACATACTGCGATGAGTATTGCACAACTAAGTTGTTAAACAAAAATCGCCTGGTAACAGGCGATTTTTTGTACGAGCTTTTTATCTATTGTCGCCCTCACCATGGAGCTTATTTCTCTGATAGCGACTTTCTAGTTTTTCAAGGTTACCATGGGCTACCTTTGATAATGGAGTTTCAAGATATCTTGCAATCGCTGCTATATACCATAAGGTGTCGCCAAGCTCTTTTACTATTAACTCACGATCTTCACTGGAAAGAACCCCATTCTTATCTCGTAAAATTTTCTTCACTTTATCAGCAGTTTCTCCAGCCTCGCCAACTAACCCCAAAACTTTTTCAGTAAAACCCACTGCTTTTAGATTATCGGTCGCCTCAAAAAAATCATATTTTCTAGCTTTTTCTTGGTAGTTATCAAAATCCATGTACCTCCTTATTAAAATAATTATAGCACATGGTATAATATACAGATATGGAAGACACAAGAAATTTGGTTGATGAATACAAAGGCCTTACCAACGAACAAGTTTTTGATGCTTTAGAAAATAAAAGATCCAGTCTTGAAATTGCTATCGAAAACGTTGAACACGATTTTAATATTGGTTCCATTGTCCGCACCGCGAATTCTTTTAACGTCAGTAAAGTCCATATTATCGGCAAGAAAAAATATAATCGTCGTGGTGCCATGTGTACAGATAAATATTTAAAAATTATTCACCACCCAGATATTGAATCATTTCTTGATTCACAAAAAGGCAGGGAATTGGTCGCTATAGAGAATAATACTCCCCGCGCTAAAGAACTTCATACTAAAAACTTCGTAGCCAATACTACACTGATCTTTGGCTCTGAAAACAATGGCATAACTACAGAATTATTAGAGAAAGCTCACAACGTGCGCTTTATTGAAAGCTTCGGCTCCACTCGCTCTGTTAATGTTGGCGCCGCCGCCGCCATCGCTATGTATGAATGGACGCGGCAAAACATCCTCAATTAATCTACCGTTAAAAAAAATCGGCCAAAATGCCGACTCGTATAAATCTGGTGGGGATATCAGGACTTGAACCTGAGACCTCGTCATTATCAGTGACGCGCTCTAACCAGCTGAGCTATATCCCCACAAACATGGTGGAGTAACAGGGACTCAAACCCTGGACCTCTGCCTTGCAAAGGCAGCGCTCTAATCAACTGAGCTATTACCCCAATAACGCCTATTTTACACCATCTTCGCTAAAAAGTCAAAGAAAATGCGAGAAAGAAGAAACTGCCTTTCGGCAGTTTCTTTAGGTCATACATACACTTAAGTAGCCTCGCAGCGTATCTACTCAAGTTAATTTAATTTTATATCACGTAGTGAATAATGTCAATACCTTTTTTCCACAATTTGTGCAGAACCTTTAATTTCCTTGTTCGGGAATTATAAAAATATTAAAACATAAATTTAAGAAAAAGCATATTGACAAAACTAAAGCAGTATGCTATAATTAAAACATAACATTAGTTTTTAATGGTGGGCAGAATAGGATAAGATAAATGTCCGGAACTAAAGCTGGTGGCATGAAAGCTGCTGCCACTAACAAAGCCAAATACGGTAAAGAATTTTACGCTCGTATTGGTAAAAAAGGTGGCCAAAATGGTCACACTGGCGGTTTCGCCGCTAACCCAGCACTTGCTCGTATCGCTGGTGCTAAGGGTGGCCGTATTTCCCGTCGTGGTCCAGCTAAAAAAGCTGCCTAACAAAAAAGAGCGCCTCATAAAAGGCGTTCTTTTTTATGAAAAATTTTCGCACACTGGACAATGGTAGTCACCGTTTTGAGTTTGATATCGCGTCAAACCACATATAGGACATTTTGATTTAACATCTAGCCAATTACGATACGTTTCGAGCTGACTTTCCATCAGATCTTCATTGAATGGTATCCCATATTTATCAGCCAGTTCACGCGCTTTATCCCAGGCTTCAAGCTCCATCTTAAGCCTTTTTGCATCAGTGTTAAAATCACGATGTAAAGATAAAGCATGTCCAAGTTCGTGTAAAAGCAAAAGGGAATCATAAGGCTCTTCTGGTCCAATTATTATAGTTCTTGGCGGTCTAAAAGCAAATTTTTTCCCAGCTTTGAAATGAAAATCTCCAAAATCGCTCTTGATTTGAGCTAAAAACTTAGTATTCATGATAAACTATTCAGCTTTCTGTTTAGCAAACAAATAGCAGCCATAAATTACCGACTCTAACGGTCTCCGTGGCCGCACAAATTTAACCTTAAAGTTTGGCAGATATTTAACATAGCGTCTAAAAATTTTACCAAGTGGCCCGCCCAATACAATGGTTTTAGGAGAATATTGCTCAATTATGTCTGGCAAGCCCAACGCAACTCTACGAGCTACATCTTGCACGATAATCTTCTTACGTAAGTCGGTAGCTAGATCCACATGATAATACTTCTCAAGTGCGCTTGCAGCAGCAATATCT
Organism: uncultured Candidatus Saccharibacteria bacterium; assembly: GCA_934700415.1. Classification (GTDB taxonomy): domain Bacteria; phylum Patescibacteriota; class Saccharimonadia; order Saccharimonadales; family Saccharimonadaceae; genus Nanosyncoccus. The sequence goes on from CAKUXN010000003.1 coordinate 25,410, forward strand.
TCCCATTCAAGCACCTTGCCATTATAATCATAAAACTTATGTCCAGGTTCAAATTGGTTAGATTCTGGCAAAATTTGGCCATTTTCAACTACTCCCCCTCCGATTCCAGTTGAAAAAGTTAAAAAGACAGTTTTGCCACCATAAAAAGAGCCTTCATAAAGTGCCGCTAAATTAGCGTCGTTTTCAAAATAAATAGGGCAATCGAATAATTTTTTTAACGGGGAAATAAGGTCAATTCCAGGCCAGTCACGATTGCCAAATGTGACTGAATAATTTTTTTGTACAATACCAGGTATAGCTACTACTACGGAGCTAATATTGTACTTAGAAAATAATCGAAGCGTTTTAGAAAGGTCGTCTACAAAACGATTGGCCCCCCTTGCCGTCCTGAATTTGATTCGCTTTACAACTCGACCTCGAGCAGAGAATAAGGCAATTAAAGTTTTTGTTCCTCCAATGTCGACTGCTAAATACATACCTTGATTATATCATATAAATTTGATATAATTATACAAGTTTTAGGCTCATTCACAGATTCGTTAAAGCGCATCTATGAATGAGTCTAAAGGAAGGAAAATATAATTTATGGCAAATGCCAAAAAAGTAACAATGGATGAACTTCTTGCTGCTAGTACAGAAGGATCCAAAAAAGCTATTGCAGGAGACACTGTAAAAGGTACAGTCATCTCTGTCAAAAAGCACGAAATCTTAATCGATCTCGGCGCACAAGGTGTAGGCTTAGTGCCTCGTCGTGAAGCTTCTTTTGCTCGCAATCTTAATGTAGGCGATGAAGTTTCTGCTTCAGTCATTGAGGCTGAAATGGATGATGGCTATGTACTATTGTCGCTCCGCAAGGCGGTAAAAGATAAAGGTTGGGATGAAATCCAAGCTAAATTAGACAATGCCGAAACCGTTGAGGTTACTCCATTTGACGCTAATCGTGGCGGCCTTTTGGTTGAGTATGAAGGTATTCGCGGCTTCTTGCCAGTCTCACAGCTTTCCGCTGAGCATTATCCACGCGTTGGTAGTGCAGATAAAGACGAAATTTTACAACGTCTTAACTCTCTCGTAGGTAAGCAAATCAAAGTTCGTATTCTTGATGCTATCAAGAAAGAAAACAAGCTTATTTTCTCTGAAAAAGAAGCCATCAAAGACGGTCTTGCTGAAAGATTTGCTGAACTTAAGATCGGCGACATTGTAAAAGGTGTGGTCACTGGCGTGGTCGACTTTGGTGTTTTCGTCAATGTTGATGGTATTGAAGGCCTAGTTCACATTTCAGAAATTTCTTGGGAACGCGTTAACAATCCATCCGATTACGTAAAGGTTGGCGATCAGCTCGAAGCTAAAATCATTGCAATTGACAAAGAGCGCCTCTCGCTTTCAATCAAGCAATTAGTAGAAGATCCATGGCTACATGAAGTAGAGAATTTGAAGAAAGGCTCAAAGGTAGAAGGTACAGTTACTCGCATCACTCCATTTGGCGCTTTCGTACAAATTTCTCCTGCAGTAGAAGCCTTAGTCCATGTTTCAGAGCTTGGCGAAGGTTCAGATGTCGACCCAGAAAAGGTCTTTACCTTGAACGAACGTAAAAGCTTCAAGGTCTTAGACATTGACAAAGAAGGCCGCAAGATTTCGCTTTCAATCGTTAAGTAAATAAAACGATACAAAAACTCTATTTTACATAAAAATAGAGTTTTTTGTTGTTTTTTATGACCTTAAGCGTTATAATAAAACAAAGTGCATTAAGAAAGGTCATACAAATATGCAAAACATCGATGAATTTTTAGAAAGCCTTTTAAACGATAAAGGCATAACTGATATTGAGCCAGACATCAGAGAAGAACTCAAAGCCGACATGAAGACTCGCTTGCTTGATCAAATAAATCAAGCTACCATTATGGAGCTTAGCGAGGAGAAAGCTAAAGAATTGGCAGAACTAGTAGATGACCCAAATTTCACGAATGAAAAAATGACTGAATTTATACAAAATTCAGGTGTGAATTTGACAGAAGTAACCCTCGACACTATGCTGAAGTTTCGTAGCTTTTACCTAGGTTCAGGAGAATAATATGAACGGCGAAAGACCAAACACTAGTGAGAATACAGATACTTCTCCATGGGATAGCCTAACAGACACCAGCCACGACATGCCAACTTCGTTTGAAGGGGAAAGAAATATTAATGACAAAACTGGCAAGAAACGTTCATTCGTCGAGTTTGACCTTTATCCAAGAATGAAGGGTGAAACTAGTAAAGAATATGGCGAGCGTCTTCGCTTTATGCACCAAAAAACTGCCGAGTATCTAGCAAAACAAAAAGAGCTTGAAGAGCCAAACCATGAGCCAGAGGTAGATAAACCTTCTAAAAATAGTGAAGAAGTAGAAGAATCATATTATGACCATATGATGAAAAAAATCGACCTCGCTGCAAAAGAGGGCAGAATTACTGAAGGCCACAAAGAAAATCTCGAAGATCTTCTAAATCGTAGATTTAAAGATAAAGCCCTTCATGAAGAGACTGAAGACGATAAAGCCTATCAAGCTTGGCTCAGTCGCCACGAAGCT
>CAKUXN010000004.1 GCA_934700415.1 uncultured Candidatus Saccharibacteria bacterium
ACTAGAAATGCAACCCCCTACATGATATAATAAAACCATGAGCATTTTGGTATCTGTAATTATTCTTATAATAATTGCGCTTATTCAGGATTTATTACAACTAGTGCCTGGTGTTTTTGCAAGTTTTTATCATTATGCTGTTGGTAAGAAAAATCGTAAATTCGCCGATTCTTTGAGCTTATATTTTCTACTCGGCAATGAAGTATTCATTATTACAATTTTCTTCATTTTGTGCACCTTATTTTTCACAATTAATAATTTCTTTGAAATAAATACTATTTATTTATATTGGATTTTGGCTGGTATTTTCACCGCGGAAACTACCATAAGTCTCTTCTTATATTATAGAAAAGGTAAATTCACCGAATTATTCATTTCAAGAAATACCGCCAGCAATTTAGAAAAACAATCCAAAAACGTCAAAACTCCATCCGATGCTTTTATTCTTGGCTTTTTATCGCGCGTACCAGAATTATTTTTTACCTTACCACTTTATCTGCTCGCAATTATTCTGTTAATTGACTTTTTAGTTGTTCCTCGTGCTTTAATACTTATTTTATTCATTTTCATTTCGCTTTTACCGATTATTATCATTCATTTATTTTATTTTACCGGCCACAACTTATCCCATATTGAACGTTTTCGCATTAAAATTAAACCCTTTATCAAAATATTTCTTAGTTTAAGTTTTCTCTCTTTAGCCACGTTAATTATTATAGGAATATTCAATCATGGATGATTTGCTAGAAAAAAGAATCCGCAAAGATCTCAAACAACATGCTCGCGCCATTAATTTGCCAGAAGGTGCCGCCGATTCTTTTATCAACAATACTCTAATAGTGGCTAAGAAAAAACTAAATAATAAAACTATCATCACGGAAGAAGATCTCACAAGAATCATTGTCAAAGAATTAAAAAAATACAATGCTGATTTTGCTTATGTTTATCAAATCCATGATAAAATAATATAAAGGGTATAAAATGGGCAAAAAATACAATTTTGATTATATTATTATAGGTAGTGGCCCTGCTGGTAGTACAGCTGCACTCACTTTAGCAAAAAATTCCAAAAAACGCATTGCGCTTGTAGAAGGACAGGCTTTTGGTGGCAACAATCTCAATTCCCGCGATATACCATATGCAGTAAGTTTAGATTTTTCACACAGCTTTACTAAATTCATTAATTGCCCAGAAGTGAACGGACAAGAATTCCATTATAATTTCCCTACTATCATCAATCACCAAAAATCTGTAATTAACTCTTTTGAGCAAGGTAAAAAAATCTATTTTGAAGAACGTGGTATTACCTGTATTGAAGGATATGCTCATTTTTTGGATGCTCACACAATAGCAGTAAACAATGTTCAATACTCTTCCGAAAATTTTATCTTAGCTACTGGCTCTAAGCTCAATACTATGGGTATTTCCGGCGCAGATACTAATTCCTTCCTTGCTCCAGATTCTGCCATTAAAATCCCACGACTGCCCAAATACGCCCTTATTATCGGCGGCGGACCTACTGGATGCGAAATTGCTTCCTACTATGCCGAACTTGGCTCAAAAGTTATCATTATGGAACGCGAGAATCGTCTTCTTCCACACGAAGACGAGGATACAAGTTCCTGTATTACAGATTATTTCACTCATAAATTAGGCATTCTCGTCGTCACCAACGCTGAAGTAGTGGCTATCGAAAAAGACCAAGTCAGCAAACGCATCATCTACTCATCTAATGGTCAAGAAAAACTTATCCGTATCGACAATATAATACTGGCTACTGGTTCAAAACCCCACTCCGACTATGGTTTAGAAAATGCCAAAGTTAAACTAAAACAAAATGGCGCCATCGCTGTTAACAAATTCTTCCAAACCAGTGCCAAAAATATCTACGCTATAGGTGATTGCATTGGTGGTGAATCATCTACCGAACGTTCTGAATACCAAGCTTCCCTTCTTGCTTCAAATTTACTCAAAAAATCCAAAAGCCTTCCAAGTTACAAAGGCTTTGCTCGCATTACCAACACAATGCCTGAAATTGTCACCATTGGCTTCACTGAACAAAGACTTAAAAAGCTCAAGCGCAAATACAAAAAATCTATTATTTATTTTAAAGATCTTCCTGCCAGCAAAATTCATTTCTTTAGTTCTGGCTTTGTTAAGATTCTCACTGACCGTAAAAATCATATTGTTGGAGCCTGTATTGTTGGGCCAAACGCGAATTTAATGGCACCAGAACTATCTCTTTCGATTCGCCATAATCTTAATATCCTAGAAATCGCCAGTACTCCACATACCACCAATAGCTACGTTAGAGCAATCAAATTAGCCGCGAAGCAACTTATCAAATAAAAAATCAGCCTAAGTTAGGGGGGTAACTTAGGCTGATTTTTATTCTAAACTATTTTAGAACTTGGTGGCGGGGGCTAGATTTGAACTAGCGACCTTTTGGTTATGAGCCAAACGAGCTACCAGGCTGCTCTACCCCGCGACATAACAGATATTATACACCAAGTTGTATTTTTTGTAAACCTTATATATTTAAAGATATTTTTACAAGTTGTTAAGTGCAGCTGGATATTCGGCCATGCTATGTTCACTTGTTACTTGAAGCATCTTCTTAAAATCTTCATCAACTTGTACAGCATAGAATGGGAAATTGAACGCATTATCGTCTGGCTCAAATCTGATCTCTACACGTCTATATAAATCATTCGCCCTACCAGTTGAGTCAATCATTACTTGCATTCTACTAAGCATCGCTACATTATCACCTACTACATTGCCACTTTCATCAATAGCTCCGCATGTTACACCATCCTTACAAATTAATTCTAATGAGAAATCAGTTTCTGGCTGGCCGTACGGTAACGACACTACGAATATGAAAGTCTCGTCACTCCTAGCCCCACCAATCGGATCTGGTAAATCTAAAGTAGTCGAACAAGCATATTCCGAAGATGAATTCTCAGGACAATAAACTGCGAATGGATAATCTTTACTGTGGTCATTAGTGCTAGCTAATTGAGCTTTTGTCAATGTATTTTTACTGCCATCGTATGCACCGATATATGTCCACTCGCTATTCACTTCCCCACGATTACCACCAGCTATGGATGTGTTATTCGTTGGGACCAAATACACCATAGCTCGGTCCGTCATTGTTCCGTTTGATTTACCATTCAACTGGCTAAGCGTAAAATTGACCGCAGTCTGAATTAGCTGAACACCAAGCGTCGGCGGCACTGCTGGATCAGTTAGATTCAAAGACTGAAAACCGACTCTCGAAGCATCACTTATCACATTGTTATACTCAAACTTCTGATCACCACCTTTATATGAATACCAACTTACTTTTACGGAAGCAATATTACTTGCTACTGTGTTATCTAATTTAATCTTAATAATTCTATACGGGTTGGAAGCATTCAAATCTGCACGGTAATCACTCAGCTTCGTCTGTATAATCGCACAAGTATAAGCTTGATTCATATTATTGTTACTAGCCCCACCAATGTTTTCCTTCTCCTCAACAACCACTTCCTGACCTTCTTTATCGCTTTCTCTAATTCTACCCAAAATGTGCCCCACCATATTACAATCAGGATTTTCCATCCACCAAATTATTTCGCCACAACTTACATTATTGTCGTTATTTGGCTCAATTGCAGTATTGTTCGAAGACATCAAACAGTTTTGATAATTGATAAAAGCAGCCTTTGCATCCTCCACCCCAGCTAAAGCCGCATCATAAGCCGACTGAGATAGATCACTATTTGAAGACCTAGCAATTTCCATAATAATTGCCGAGGCAAAGCTTGACGCAATAATTACAAGAATCAACGTCGAAAATGCCACCACATAAAATGAAGCAGCGCCAGATTTAAACTTATTCTTTAATAATTTCATCTATCCTCCATTTACCTGTATGGCAAAATTAAATTTATTAATCGCACAATAATTATAGGTATCCGAAGCATAACTTTCTGGTGCAGAACAAGAATTGCCGTTCGCCATAATATCGATTCCACCACCAATCGTACCAAGAATAAAGGAAACCGAGTAGAATACATTATCATTGCTAGTACTTACAGCTGGTCTCGCTACAAATAAATCATATAATGCTAGTTCATTGCCGCCATCATTTGGCAATAAATTAGAAACATCACTCTTAAGAGTCCCATTCTCAATTACGCTAATATCAGCTTCATTAGAAAGGCCTTCATACTTCTTGCCCGTCTTGTCAACCATCGCCATGCATACAGCATGCTTAGGGTCTTGCACTTTAATTAGTCTGAAATAATCGCCATTATTATAGTAAAGTTTAGTTTTTCCGTCATTTTTATCTAAATAAGCCAGCTTTACCCAAGTCTTACTCGTCTTAGAGGCAAATGTAGCATTATCGGACACAAAATAACCACTATTCCAAATATAAGAATCGGATCCAGTACAAAAAGCTCCATAAATTGGCACGTTACTTTTTGTTTGACCGCCAATTGAAACATTTTCTTTTTTTACAACATACGTATATTTGTATGCATTGTCGTTTATGCATTTTTGTGCTTCAATATTTGGTAACGCATTATATGTATTGCTATCATAATTATCCTTAAATACTGCATCCTGACAAAGGTTGGTAAACGATCTTATATATGAATTCTGTACCGATAATCTCATCTCATTAGATAAATCCGTGCCAACATTGTTCACGCGACTAAGTGTTATTCCTCTATGATAAGCCGACACAGTATTACTAATTATCAAAACTACCGATATAGATAAGACGCCAATAAAAACCATCGAAAAGGCCAGCTCAACCAACGTAAATCCTTCCCTAAGTTTCTTCATAGACATATTATTATTATAGCATAACTATTTTCAAAAAAACTATTACTTTACGCATTTATTAATTACTGGGTCATTTGATAAATCAACTATTTCTACACCCGATGCATTTCTTGCATTACTGATTATTCTTATATTCCTTCTTAGCGAGCCAGTCTGTCCAACACCATAAGGGTTCAAGCAAAAATCCACTTCTTGAACTTTAAAGGCATTTTGATTATCTTCTGGAAGAGACAATACATCAGTTAATAATTTTGCAGCCTGGTCATAATTGCCGTTCGTATTAAGTACTTGATTCACCTCAATCACTTTATTACTGACCAGTGTATTAATCATGCCTGATTTTGGATGACGAGCAACTAAAACAGAGCCAGTAAACAATTCTTTTTCCTTTGTGCTTTCGACTACCGATCCCCATATTGGGCTATAACTTTCGGCGATACCCACCGTTTTTAAGCCAGTTACCACGCCTAAATTATTTTTTTCTTCAATTAGCACATTGGCTGACAAAGCCGCCAGCAAAATACTTATAGTACTCGTACCGCTATTTTTGTCCTCAACATCACCAACCACATCATACACAAAAACTTTCTGCATATCACTAGGGATTTCGGCTCCATTAAAGTCATACCTTTGTCCAAAAGAAATTAATTTTCCATAAATTGCCTTGTCACTTCTTCCGCCATTAATTCCTTGTGTATTAACCACTTCAGAATAAACACTGCGTACAAATCTCGCAAAGTTTTGCACCGAATCATTGTATTTTTGTTGCCAAATCGAATTTTGTGTTCCAGCGATAATTACCACAAATAAAAGGCCTGTCAATGCAATAAAAAATGATATCTCAATTAAGGTAAACCCAGATATTTTTTTCTCATACTACGATTATAGCATAAGTTTTTAGTTATTTGGGAATAGGTACATTAACCATTTTTCAAAATTTGAATAATCTTGTTCTTCCTTAACCAAAGCTACATTTGTCTTATATTTATTTTTTGCCTTCTCAGAATTTTCTGGTAAATATACCATATGCTCACCCAGCAATTGTTTGTTTGCAAACTTCCGCGCCGCCAATTCTCTATATTCATCCGAAGCATAATATTCGTTTTCGAGCTCTGCTGCTTCGACTTCGATGGTAAGCAACTGCAAAGTTTTTTGTTCAGCATTCAATCTTTCCACCAATTCCCAGTTTCTAGACATCGCCTCAATCGATTGATAAGTCCAAACCAAGCACAAAATCACTGCAAGAGCCAATACTACATTTTCTAAAGACAGAAAACCGTGCTTTAAACGATATTTAAACCTCCGAATCACACTTTTTATTCCGTTCACGCTTACTATTATAACATTTTGTGGTAAAATAAAGAAATCGGGGTATAGCTCAGCTGGTTAGAGCATGCGTCTTATACACGCAGTGTCCTTGGTTCGAGTCCAAGTACCCCGACCAGACGAGTAAGCGAGCAAAAAAAAATAAGCTTGCTTATTTTATTTCGAGCATTTAAAAATACCGCTTTCGCGGTATTTTTTTGCACCTAACTAATTTCGCGCGCAATTATTTTTTCTTGAGAGTCAAGAAACCATTGCGTGGATTTTCACAAACCATACGATCAGAAGGTAGGTCACATGGGGTTCCCTTGCCACCTTTTTCGTCCTTAGTGAAGAAATAAATAGTTTGAGGTTTGCCACCACGAAGAGTTACTTCAGATTTATGAAGGTAGTACTTTACTCCCTTGCCGTTGGTATGTTCGTAAGCCATTTAAGCTTCCTCCTTAAGTTAATATACTTATATCTTATGACCCCGAGAAATAATTGTCAAGGGGTATTATATGAATAATAGCGAAAGCCTAAGTATAATAAAGATGACAAACCGAATAAAAATTACAACAATCACCACTAGCGTTATCAAAATCATAAAACCCGTTACGGTTGGCGCCCAAATTGGCGAAGCGTAGTTTTTACGATACAGCTCCGTAGAAGGAAGCTTAGCAATAATCGTGTCTTGAATCTCATCGGCTGCAGGATATTTTTGTATTTCCGACATCATGCAATTAATATATCCAGCCGAATTCCACGACCAGCCGTTTGCAATAGCAATTGGTCTACAAACTTCACCAGCAAGACCATAAATATTCCCATTTGGATTATTGTCAGAAGCCATATTTTTTTCCGCTTCTTCTAACGCCTTATTAGCTGCTCGAAGATATTGATGTTCAAGGTAAAATGGCCCAGTTCCGAAGGTTAATCTTTGAATACCATTTTCCTCCACTACATTCACCACTATATGTGAAAATACAAATTCCTTTAGCTTAACCAAAGCCTCTTCAAGTTCTTTATCCGTCTTTTCCATTTCTGCTTCAGTTACATTCTCACTAATTTTTGCATCCACCGCAAGCACCGCGTCACGAAGTTCAGTCATTTTAATATGATTTAATCTGAGTAGTGTAGCATCGACAACAAAAAGAGGAATCAACGCAACAAGAAGCATCCAAGTCTTTATTTTCACTCGTTTAAGCTTGCCACCCATTTTTACCATATAATATATATTATATTATTCTTCTGGTACAATCGCAAGATGAGCCTCATCCAATTGCGCTTGGTCCACAAATGACGGTGAATTCATCATCAAATCTACGCCATTTCCATTTTTCGGGAATGCTACGATGTCGCGGATGTTTTCTGTATCTTCAAGCACCATAAATATTCGGTCAATTCCAAAAGCGCATCCAGCATGTGGTGGAGCTCCAAATTTAAAGGCCGATAGCATACCACCAAATCTAGCCTCCACGTATTCATTATTATAACCAAGTATATTAAATACTTTGTACATAATTTCTGGGTTATAGTTTCGTACTGCGCCTGAGCAAATTTCATACCCATTCATTACCATGTCATACTGATCAGCCACAATGGCAAGCTTTTCCTCAACAGTTTCCGCAGATTCTAAAGCTTTCATCCCGCCTTTTGGCATTGAAAATGGATTATGCCCAAAATCTAGTTTCCTATTCTTTTCATCCCATTCGTAAAATGGAAAATCTACAATCCAGCAAAGTGCCACTACATTTGGATCTTTCAATCCAAAATGATCTGCAAAGGCAATTCTAAGTTGTCCAAGCACTTTATTCACTTTATTTCTTTCGTCTGCACCAAAGAAAACTGCATCACCATCTTCTGCACCAGTACGTTCTTGCACCGCCTTAATCTCTGCTTCACTCATAAATTTTAGAATCGGCGACTTAGCCTCACCTTCACTATATAATATGTAAGCAAGTCCGCCTGCGCCTAATTTTCGTGCCTTTTCCGTAAACTCATCAATTTCACGTCGCGTTAATTTAGCACCACCCTTCACACAGATAGCCTTCACACATGGCTGTTTAAACACCTTAAAATCAGTTTTTTCAAAAACATCAGTCAGTTCAATAAGTTCCATTTTGTATCTAAGGTCTGGCTTATCTACGCCATATTTTTCCATAGACTCTGCATATGGGATTCGTGGCACTTTTTCAGATAATAATTTCTTGCCAGCAAAATCTTTTACCAGTGATTTAATTAACGGTTCTACTTCTTCACGAACTATCTCTCCATTATCAGTAAACGCCATTTCAAGATCTAATTGATAAAAATCACCATATAACCGGTCTGCCCTAGGATCCTCATCACGAAAGCATGGCGCGATTTGATAATATCTTGGAATTCCACCCACCATTAATAATTGTTTGAATTGCTGTGGAGCTTGCGGTAAAGCATAAAACTGCCCTGGATGAAGTCTCGATGGAATTAGAAAATCTCGAGCACCTTCCGGCGAAGAATTCGCAAGAATCGGAGTCGTCACTTCAATAAATTCATGCGCCTCCATATATGCACGCATAAAACTATAATATCTCGCTCTTTCAGTCAAAAGCTTCAACATTGATGGTCTACGTAAATCCAAAAATCTGTATTTAAGCCTCAGCTCCTCTGACGATTCTGGTCCGTCATCATGCGTATTTACTGGCAGCGGCTCTGACCGGTTCAAAAGTTCTAGCTTTTCTACTACTAATTCAATTTTACCAGTAGGAATATTCGGGTTTATTAATTCTGGAGCACGTTCACGCATTTTTCCAGTCGCTCGAAGCACAAATTCGTCTCGCACTGATTCGGCGAGTTCAAACGATTCTTTCGTATCTGGCGTTACTACTAGTTGTATAATTCCTTTATGATCGCGCAAATCAATAAAAATCAACCCGCCATGATCCCGGCGGGAATTTACCCAACCTTCCACCATTACATCTTTACCAAGAAAATCACTTAATTTGTCACTTAAAATTCTCATAAAACATATTATACCACATTTTGCCCGATTAGGTAATTAAGTAATATCTGTATAGTAAAAAATCCAACCAATTCTTCTTTTTTATTTAAAACTAGAAAATAATATCCGTTCGTGCGTTCAATCTCACCAACTGCGAATTGCAAAGAATCATCTTTATGTAAATAGTTTACCTTTTCGTCAATATATTTTTCCGCTAAATCTGTATTTTTAATTTCTAGCGCGTTCAAAGCTTCAGTATGAATCACCCCCCTCACCTTTCCATCAACCCCCACCACTGGAAAATTAGTAAATCCAGATTTATACAGTTTATCTAAGACTAAAGGCCCTAAGACTTCTTTATCGTTCACAAAAACCATTTTGGTTTTTGGCACCATTAAATCAGAAACTTTTCGATTGTCAAAACTCATAATCGCCGCAATTCGCTGCCGATCTTGTTCGCTAATAATATTTTTTGGCGTACGCCGAATCAAGTCTATAAAATCTTCAAGTGTTTTAGGAGTATATTTCGGGATAATCTTATCTTTGTGCTCACGATATTTTTCCAATTTCGGATCTACCGCCTGCACCACTTTCTGCATTAAGGACATAACACTATTATATCATATTAATATCTTGGAATAATAGCCAGTAGACATACCAAAAACCATTGTTCTTATCATCCTTGTTCTTGACGTGTCTTATTGATGTACCATCTTATGCACCGTCGTCTTTATTCTTCATATTAATATAATAAGCTTTTCAAAATTCAATCATCTTTTGTTGATTTTCCCGCAACCACTTTATGCTATAATTCATAAAAAGGAGTTATATGAAAAATAAATTTGGGTTTTCTACCACAGGAATTATCATTGGTGTAATAGCAGTAGTTTTTATAATTATTGCAAGTTTTCTCGTCATAGATGGCAACAACAAAGCCACCGACTATGGTAACTACGATTTTTATTCAATTATCGAACCCGACAAACATAATGGTAATATAGGTGACCATGTCAAGGGCGAAAAGGATGCGCCAATCATCATTTATGAATACGCTGATTACCAATGTCCTGGCTGCGCCTCCATGAATCTCCGTGTTAATTCCGCCATCGAAAAAGCCGAAGGCAAAATAGCCGTCGTTTACCGCAATTATTTACTCCCATATCACAAAAACGGCACCGCCGCTGCTTCCGCTGCCGAGGCCGCTGGTCTTCAAGGTTATTGGAAACCGTATGCTGATATACTTTTTAACAATCAAGCTGAATGGGAATACGCTTCCCCATCTGACCGTACTACCTTATTTAATAAATATTTTGAAGAAGTCACTGAAGGAAAAGGCGATTTAGAAAAATTCAATCAAGACATTGCCTCTGAAAGTGTGTCTAAAAAAATTAGTTTCGACATGGGCATTGGCAAACGCATCAACGTACCAGGCACTCCAGCCTTCTATATTGACGGTCAATATATGGATCTCGGCAATCAAAATGGCGGTAGCGTCACGGTAAATGGCAAAACTACTTCTTGGGATCACGCCTTAACTGGCGAAGAGTTTGTTAAACTTCTACTTGATATCTCCAAAGAATAAACAAAAAAATAAGCCCTTAAAAAGGGCTTATTCCTTGAGATTAGATCTCAATAAATTGCTGCCATTCGGCTGGTGCAATTTTTGCCTTACGCTCATCGAGACGCTTAGCTTTTTTGATACGCATGTATCAGTTTTCTCCTTAATATTCTCGCTCAAAACGACCTAAATATAGTACCCACCTCGCAGAATTATTGGGATTTTAACGAGCGATATTACTTATTCTATCAAAACACAAAGCTCAGTGCAAGCATAATTTTTATTTACGTCTCAAAAACTTCGGCTTTATGGTATTAAAATTAATTGCGTTTTTCTGGAAAGTCTAATTTGCACCACAAGACTTGGTTCCGTCATCATAAACATTTGCATGAAATATAATGGAAACATTATCATAATAATCGCTATATCTGTGGTAGGCCCGGCTGGAATCGAACCAGCATTGTATCCTTAGAGGGGATATGTCCTATCCGTTGAACGACGAGCCCGCCAATATATTATACCTTATTTCTCTGGTTTGCGCAATTTGTAATAAATTGATGGTGCAAATCTAATCGGGGCTAAAGCCTTCTGTGCTTTATCTTCCATCTTCACCAAATTTGAAGTCCCAAATATCTTTTTTAGTCCCTTACTTCTAAAATTTGATACCGATAAAACTTTCTCACGTTTAAACCCGGACTTATCAAATATATCCTCTACGTATTTTGGGTGATAATTGTAAAAACCATCTCGTGATATTTCTTTGTAATTTGCCACCTTTTTGTCAAACGGATTAACTTTACTTCGCCCAGTAATAAATCTTGCCATTTTAGGTAAAGTTCGTTTATTTGCAACTTCTATTACTGCCACCCCACCAGGCTTAAGTACCCGATAAAGTTCTGCTACAGCTTTATCTAAATTTTTCAAATGATGTGTCACGCGTATCATCATTAAGCCATCAAGCTCATCATCATGAAATGGCAGTTTGTAAATATCTCCTGCTTTCGTTTCGACCCTATCACCATAAATCTCTTTTGCCTGCTCAAGTTCAGTTTTTGAATAATCAAAAATATAAATCTTGCGTGCACGCTTTAAATATTCATTTGCAAGCCTTCCGTAACCACCGCCAATATCTGCAAATTTTTCCATTCGTTTCGGCAAAAGTTTGCGAATCGCCATCCGATCGGCTTGATCTTCATATTCACGATCTACATTTTCCCAAAATTCTTTTTTATAGTCATAGCCATTATAGTCAGAAATAACTTTTTCACTCATAATCTATATTATATCACACGTGAGACTTCTTCTAGTGTGGTTTCGCCTTTTAATGCTGCAATGACACCTTCTTGCTCCAAGGTCAACATCCCATTCTTTTTAGCTACAGATTCAATCGCTTCCGTGTTAATATCCGAAATATCGCCACGAATAAAAGCCTGAATATCTTCCGAAACAATCATTTGCTCCATGATTACTACCCGACCTTTATAGCCAAACGGGTCTTTTTCTGTGATTGTCGGTTCATACAAAGTAATATTATCAAAATCAGCTTGAGGCAGTCTTTCACTCGGTACCCCCTCCAGAACCTTACGAATATATTTCTTTTCCGCCTCCGAAGCTAGGCGAGCTTTTTTAGAATCCGATAATCTACGCACAAGCCTCTGGGCAATCACTAAACGAATTGAGCTCGCAAAAATTGGATTTACACCAATCAAATCAATCATACGTGAAAACGCCGCCGCCGTAGATCCAGCATGAAAAGACGATAATACCAAATGCCCAGTAATTGAAGCCTGAATCGCTGTTCTTGCAGTATCACTATCACGAATCTCGCCCACCATTACCACATCTGGGTCCAATCGAAGTACCGATCTCAAACCTTCCGCGAATGAACCACCATTATTTGTGTTGATCGGAATTTGTGAAATCCCCGTAAGACCATACTCAATCGGATCTTCCAAAGTAATAATCTTCCGTGTTGGTGTGTTTAATGCATTCAACATTGAATAAAGCGTCGTCGATTTACCAGAACCAGTAGGTCCCACCATCAATACTAAGCCTCTTGGATGCGAAATTACTCTATCAATCTCACGCCGTTCTTCTTTAGATAAACCAAGTAAATCGAGTTTTAGAAGTGATTCATCAAAATTAAACAACCTCAAGACCGCGTCTTGACCATACATTGTCGGAATCGTCTCTACACGCATATTAAGTACATGCGTAGCTCCCTCTCTTATTATTTCTTTCTGCATATGACCAGACTGTGGCTTATTAGACGCTACCGAAACATTTGCTCGCGAGCTTAATTCACCCATAAAAATTCGATATTTATCTTTATTTATTTCGGCCACTGGATGAAGCATACCATCCACTCTCATCCTAATCCTAATTTCACCTTTCAAATTTTCAATATGAATATCTGAAGCTCCAAGCTTATCCGCTTGATCAATCAAAAAATCAAAAACTTTTTCTGTAGAAACCGAGTTCAAAGTTCGTGAGACTTCTGCAATCGTTTCCGAATTACCATCGCCCGCAATTTTAATGTCATCATAATGAATTTCTCTTGGTGGGTCATATCTTAGCATCAACACTCTATATGCAGAACCCGAAATCAAAAAGAAATCAGCTTTTTCGCCATTATCAGTATAGTCCTGTCTCATTTTTTGAATCAAAGACCTTGGAGTTTGGCTAGTCACCATAAATTGATAATGCTCCTCGTTCCCACCTTTATGAAGAGGTAGAATATAATCACGGTGCATTTGCTCAATCGTTAAAAGACCCTTTGTTAATGGTATTGTCTCTTCAAATCTTCTAGTGTCAAGATATGGTAATCCTAAAATTCGCGCCCTATCAGATGTCGCCTGCTCATCATTTTCGCGTCTTTTTTGCTGAATCTCTCTTTCATCCATACTACATATTATAACATAACCGTTTTTGTTTTTAATATAAACGTGTTATAATTCACCCATGGCAAGAAAATTTACATGGAAACCAGTTGCAAAGCAAAATCGCAACAACAATCATAAACACAGCGACAAGCGCAAACATCCACGTCTAAAAAACGGTCGCTAAAAAATCGCCAAAACTGGCGATTTTTTTATTATCTTAAAATATGGCGGAAGGGACAGGATTCGATTGGAACAAAGCGACAACGATATCCTTCTCTTTGATATATTCCTTCAGGAATATGGCGGAAGGGACAGGATTCGAACCTGCGGTACTTTCATACGCTGGTTTTCAAGACCAGTGCCATCAACCACTCGGCCACCCTTCCACCAGTTATTATATCATATTATTCCGCATTTGTGTAGGTGTTCACCACGTCATCAAGATCATCTACGGCCGAAAGCAATTTTTCCAGCTTTTCGGCGTTTTCACCTTCCACTGGTACATAGGAGGCTGGTACGTATTGTAGTTCCGCACTTGTCACGGTCATACCTGCATCTACCAAGGCCTGTCGCACTTTCATTAGATCCGAAGCTGCCGTATAGATTACCGTCACATCTTCTTCGTCTGCAACGTCTTCGGCTCCTGCGTCAAGCGCCGCCATCATCGCCTCATCACCCTTTTCCGAAATTTCAATCACACCTTTACGATTAAATTGGAACATTACTGAGCCAGGTTCTGCCATACGTCCACCAGTTTTATCTAGCGTATGCCGCACTTCAGGCATTGTGCGATTTTTATTGTCAGTCGCTACTTCAATAATAATTCCCACGCCACCAGGACCATAAGCTTCGTACACTTCCTCAATGAGTACAGCCGCTGACTTATCAGCCACCCGTGCAATCGCTCGCTCAATATTCGCCTTTGGCATATTCGCGAGTCGTGCCTTCTCTAAAACCATCGCAAGACTCGGATTCATCGCTGGGTCCGTACCAGCTCGTGCTGCAATCGCAATCTGATTACCAATTTTCGTAAACAATGCGCCCCTCTTGGCATCAACTACGGCTTTTTGTCGCTTTGTTGTCGCCCATTTACTATGTCCTGACATAAAAATACTCCAAAAAATATTATTAACCTCTCTTTATTTTATCATTTTCTGCATCTTTTGTCGATATCTTGATATTAAGCTAAACCCCACAATCAGCACCAAAATTACCAAATATAATAAAAATGTCTGTGGCCGATAAGGTGAAATTTTTATCAGAAACGGTGTCATTTGTCCAAACAGCTCTACCACAAAAATATGAAAATCAAGTAATTTCATTGTTAAAAACGAAACTACATTTTCAATTCCTGAAATTCCAGCAAACACCCCAGTCAAAAACGTCAATCCCATCGCCCATGACAGTGTTGGCAATATTAACAAATTCGCCACCACGGAAATCAGAGAAATTTGTCCAAAATAATATAGAGTTAGCGGCAAAGTCATTATCGTCGCGCTAATTGTCGTAATGATAGTAGAGCTTATAAGGCCTGGTTTCTTTTTTCCATAAAAGAATTTCGTCATCTGTGGCCCCAGAATCATAATTCCTCCAAACGACGCAAAGGATAAAAGCCACCCAAGATTCGTAATATAGGTTGGATTAATCACAAGTGTCGCAGCTGCTACTATTAATATTATTCTCCATGGCGCAATCTTTCTTCCCACATACCAAGCAAGTAAATTCAAAATCGCCATGATTCCTGCCCGCATAATCGACGGCGTCCAACCCACCATCATCATAAAGAACAAGATAAATAATATTGAAAACAAAAGTCCTGCAAAGCGCGAAATTCTTCCAAAAATCTTTCTTGCTATTTCCACTAAAATCCCTAGGTGCGCTCCCGAAGCCACCACAATGTGTACTAGCCCCACTGTACGCAAATTTTCTGATAATTCTTCAGATAATCCTGCTTTCACCCCGAGAAGATACGAAAGCCCTAGTGACGCTTCTGGCTCTGGTATTAACTTTTGAATTCTTGCCGCAAACCAATCCCTTCCTCCCGTCACTAATCCTTCTAAGCCAGTCTGCACAGTACCTATCTCACCCGACATTCGAAAAAATGCCACCAACATCCCACTTATAAATGCGACCACTACAAACACATATTTTGGTTTCAAATATGTTACTAGGAAAAGTAAAGTCGAAAGCACACACCACCATGGTGACACATAATAGTTAATTTTAAAAATCAACGCCATTACCACCCCTGCAATCATGCCAATACACCAAAACACCACGAAATACGACTGATGTAAATTTTCCCAAAGTTTACCGAGCATGCGCCATGTCTATCATCACCGACCCAATTTTACAACCCCCCACCTCTCGTGATATAATATCAGAATGCATCCGTAGCTCAGTGGATTAGAGCACTTGTCTTCGGAACAAGGGGTCGTGGGTTCGAATCCCTCCGGATGTACCATTTCAAAAAATTACCCTCCTGCACCCATAGCTCAACTGGATAGAGCGTCAGCTTCCGGAGCTGAAGGTTAGAGGTTCAAATCCTCCTGGGTGTACCAATCGCTAAAAATATGATACAATACATAAATATGGTACCGTAGCTCAGATGGTTAGAGCGTGGGACTCATAAGCCCAAGGTCACTGGTTCGATCCCAGTCGGTACTACCAAATTAAATATGAAAAAACAAGGTTTTACAATTTTAGAACTCATCATCGTAGCAACTTTTGCCTCTTTGCTTTTGATTCTATTCTTTGTTCAGAAATCCAATTTAGATGCCATGTCTCGTGATGAAGATCGCAAAACGGCAATCAATGCTATGTATTATGCTCTCGAAGAAAGTTTTTACAAAGAGCACAAATATTACCCAGAATTTATTTCCGAAGAAAACATCAAAGTCATCGATCCCGCACTCTGGACTGATCCGTTCGGCTTTAATTTAGGTGACGATTTCAGTTCCTATTCTTATATTCCTGCCAATTGCGACGAAGGCCACTGTAAAGAGTATACTCTAAAGGCCGACCTCGAAAAAGAAGACGACTACGTCAAATACAACCGCAATTAAAACCAATAATTAACTCTCTTTCTTCTCTTTTCGATTTTTTGCCGATGAAATTAATTTCGACACCGCTCTTAATTCTGTCGACGAAATATCTGAAAATGGAAAAGTATAAGTCGTCTCATCACCCACTGTCGATAATCTAAACGTTCCATAATGAAGCGTCGTCTGCAAAAGTCCACTTTGATGAAAGCTAGCATCTTCCACCGATACTAAATCAATTATATTTACTGATTTTACTACTGGCGATTTCATTACCATTTGAATCGCATGCTTATTTGTAATAAATAATTTATTTCCCCGAAACACCATCGTCGCTACTAGTCCAGCAAGCACCGCAGTAGCTATTAAAACCGCTAATATAATATACATAAAGTTTCGCCCCATCGTGTCCAGTGAAGCCTGATTTGACAAAATAATCAAAAATAGCACCAAGGTTACAATTAATCCTGCTGCTACTCCGCCAATTATCATCATAAGGCAAATTTTAGCCCGACTAAAAGCAAACTCTACAAACTCATTATCCTCAAGTGCAAGAAACGGAAAATCTTTCTTGCTCCTTTCGTGTCTGATTCTCACTAAACTTTCGTCCATTTTTCCTCCTTTAAGGGCACTAAGACCCCATATACTCTTATTATATCATATTCCTGTTATTTTGTAAATGTTTACGCCCTTTTTCAGTTACTACTCGTCCACGTGGCGTCCGTGCAAGTAATCCAAGTTGCAATAAATAAGGTTCATAATAATCTTCAATCGTCGCCGCTTCATCACCCGTCAGAGCCGCAATTGTTGTCAACCCTACTGGCCGATCACCGTAATTTTCCCACATTAATTTAAGCATATTTCTATCCGCTGGGTCTAGCCCCAAATAATCAATTTCCATCAGTTCCAAAGATTTTTCTGCTGTCACCTTATCAATAATGCCATCTCCGTTTACATCAGCAAAATCCCTCACCCGCTTAAACAATCTGTTTGCAATACGCGGTGTCAGGCGCGAACGCGTAGCCAAAAGCTCCGTCGCCTCCGGCGAAATCTCTGTCGAAAGAATCCCCGCCGTTCGTTTAATAATCTGCTCAATTTCCGGTTCTTTGTAATATTCCAGTCTATGAATAATACCAAATCTATCCCTAAGCGGCCCAGCAAGAGAACCAGTTCGCGTCGTCGCACCTATCACTGTAAAATGTGGCAAATCTAGTCGCACCGAACGCGCCGCTGGCCCTTTGCCAATCACAATATCCAGCTTATAATCTTCCATCGCCGAATACAAAACTTCTTCCACCGCTCGCCTTAAACGATGAATTTCATCGATAAATAGTACGTCTCCATCTTTTAAATTCGTCAGAATCGATGCAAGATCCCCCGCTCGTTCAATTGCTGGACCAGAAGTCACTCTAAGAGACGCACCTAGTTCATGTGCAATTACTCCCGCCATTGTTGTCTTACCAAGCCCAGGCGGACCATATAATAATACATGATCCAGAGTATGCCCGTCGTTTCGCTTTTTTACCGCATCAATCGCTAATTTTAGATTATTCTTCAAATGCTCTTGCCCAATATACTCTCGAAAAGAAGTCGGACGAAGCGATATTTCAATCTTTTCTTCCTCAGAATCATTTTCCGCCGCAGTCGGCTCCACTAACCTCTCAATCACCATACCTTCATTATATCATGGAATAACCTATTTTGAGCTGTTAAAGGCTGCACTACCGAAAAGACAATTTTTCATTAGCAGACTTGACAAACGAGTGCCAGTGCGCTACAATGAAGTTAATTAGCACTCCACAAGTACGAGTGCTAACATAAAACATAATTTACTATATATAATATATATGGAGGAAATATGAGTAAAATTATCGGCATTGACCTTGGTACCACTAACAGCGCTTTCGCTTACATGGTAGCCGGCAAGCCAGAAGTTATCACAAACGCCGAAGGCGATCGCACTACCCCATCCGTAGTTGCTGTCACTAAAAAAGGCGAACGTCTCGTCGGTAAAGTCGCACAGCGTCAGCGTGTTACTAACCCTAAAAACACCATTTATGGCATTAAGCGTCTTATCGGTCGTAAATTCGACGACAAAGAAGTCAAGCATGATCTCGAACTAAGCCCTTATAAGATTGTCAAAAAAGGTCAAGGTGTAGCTGTCGAAATGGATGGCAAAGAATACACCCCAGAAGAAATCAGCGCTATGGTGCTTTCTAAAATTAAAGCCGACGCAGAAGCCTTCCTCGGTGAAAAAGTTACCGAAGCCATCATTACCGTCCCGGCCTACTTCGATGACTCGCAACGTCAAGCCACCAAGGATGCTGGCAAAATCGCTGGCCTCGAAGTTAAGCGTATCATTAACGAGCCTACTGCAGCCGCTCTTGCCTACGGTCTAGAGTCGAAAAAAGATGAAAAAATCGTAGTCTTCGACCTCGGCGGCGGTACTTTCGATGTTTCCATTCTTGAACTCGGTGATGGCGTCTTTGAAGTCATGTCTACCAACGGCGATACTCATCTCGGTGGTGAAGATTTCGATAATATCATCGTTGATTTCCTTGTGAATGAATTTAAGAAAGAATCTGGTATCGACATCAAAGGTGATGCCGCCGCTATGCAACGTGTCAAAGATGAAGCCGAAAAAGCCAAAAAAGAGCTCAGCTCATCCACCAGCACCGATATCAATCTCCCAGTCCTAAGCGCTGATGCCGATGGCCCGAAGCACTTTGAATACACTCTTACCCGTGCCAAACTCGAGGAGCTCGTTTCTGATCTTCTAGATCGTCTCGAAGAGCCAGTTAGAAAAGCCTTAAAAGACGCCAAGCTCGACACCAAAGATATTGACGAGATCGTCATGGTCGGCGGTATGACTCGTATGCCAGCCGTAGTTGAAAAGGTCAAGAAAATCTTTGGTAAAGACCCGATGCAAGGCGTAAATCCTGACGAAGTCGTAGCTGTCGGTGCCGCTATTCAAGGTGGCGTACTTCAAGGCGATGTCAAGGATGTACTTCTTCTCGATGTCACTCCTCTCACTCTCGGTATCGAGACAATGGGTGGGGTCCGCACTCCTTTGATCGATCGTAACACCACTATTCCAACCAGCAAATCTGAGGTTTTCTCTACTGCTTCTGACAACCAGCCTCAGGTCGAAATCCACGTCCTTCAAGGTGAACGTGAATTCGCCAAAGACAACAAATCTCTCGGACGATTCATTCTTGACGGTATCGCTCCAGCTCCACGTGGTGTGCCTCAAATTGAAGTAACCTTCAATCTCGATGCCAATGGCATCTTAAATGTTACCGCTAAAGACAAAGGCACTGGCAAAGCGCAGTCTATCACCATTCAAAACTCTGGCAACATGAGCAAAGACGACATTGAAAAAGCTCAAAAAGAAGCCGAAATGTATGCCGATGAAGATAAGAAAAAACGTGAAACTGTTGATGTCAAAAACCACCTAGAAAACGCCATTTACCAAGCTGAAAAAATGCCTGATGAATACAAAGACAAAATCAGCGACGAGGACAAAGACACCATCAAAAAAGCCGTCGAAGATGCCAAAAAAGTCCTAAACGACGAAAAAGCCGACAAAGACGAACTTGAAAAAGCCGCCAAAGATTTAAGCGATCGCATCATGCCTATCGGTGCCAAGATGTACCAGCAGGCTTCCGCTGATGACAGCAAAAAAGACGACAAAAAATCCGACGACAAAGACGACGCCGTCGAAGGTGAAGTAGTCGACAAATAGTATGCTATAATTGGGGTATGAAAATTGTCTTCCCCGAACTCAAAGAAAACTCGATAGCAAAAGAAGCCGTGAACAACTTCCATGATATCGAGTTTTTTGATGCCCCAAATTTAGAAGCGGCCACACAGATGTTAAAAGAAGGCGAAGTCGATTCCATGGTTTCAGGTCTCGATTACTCCTCTCGCGACGTTCTCCTCGCTTACAAAAATTCCATCCCTCTAAAGTCGCAGTTTTTCTCTAGTTGTTTCGTCTGTGAGCGCATCGAAAAAGACGGCAATAATACGCATTTTATCCTCGCTGACGGCGGCATAAACAAACAACCCACAAAGGAACAATTATACACTATCGTCGAGGATTCAGCCGCCACTTATGAAGCTTACTATCACGAGCAACCAAAAATTGCCATGCTTTCCTATTCCACTAAAGGCTCTGGTGGCAAAAATCCCGACCTTGATAAAATTTATTATGTCATCGATCAAATTCGTGAGAAACATCCCACCTGGCTAATCGACGGCGAGATGCAGCTTGATGCTGCCATTAACCCTCGCGTCGCTACCAAAAAAACGCCAGGCAGCCCATTGCAAGGTCATGCCAACATTCTCATCACTCCAGATTTAAATTCTGGCAACACTTTATATAAGTCTCTCGAGCAATTTGGTGGCTTCACTGTCGCTGGGCCCATCATTCAAGGTTTCGATCGACCTCTCGCCGACCTTTCTCGTGGCAGCACTGTAGAAGACACTATTCTAACTATTAAAGTAATCAGGAGTTTATTATGAAATATTTTGGCACCGATGGTATCCGCCAAACAGCCGATAAATTCACTACTGATTTTCTAACCAAAATCGTAAAAGGTCTTATCGACTATGCTGGCGACGAAATTAAAGTTTTAATCGGCGGCGATACTCGCGAGTCTACCGAGTGGATTCTTTCCGACCTCGAATCCATACTCGAAACCTTTGGTATCGAATATGGCAATGTCGGCGTCTTACCTACTCCTGCTATTAATTATTGTTTTTACAAGATGGGTTTTGATTTTGCCATCGATGTTACTGCTAGCCACAACCCTTACCACGATAATGGCATCAAAATTTTCGAACGTGGCCGAGAAAATGGCCAAAAATTAAATAAGGAAGCTTGCGAAATTATCGAACGCGCACTCGATTCAAAAGAAACTATTACCCTTATCTCTCCTACTCTCCGCGAAAATTTACACGACGAAGCCGTCAACCTTTATAAAGAGCATCTTTTAAAATATCTCGGCAATGCCGATTTTACTAGTCTCCAGCTTGGCATGGATTGTGCCAATGGTGCTACCAGCGCCATCAATAAGCAAATCTTTGAACAACTTGGCGCCAAAGTTATGCTCATCAACGCTGATGCAAATTACGGCACCAAAATCAACCACGACTGCGGTTCTACTCGTTTAGATCAGCTCAAATCTCTCGTTAAAGAAAATAAGTTAGACTTTGGAGTTGCCTACGATGGCGATGGCGATCGCTGTCTTTTGGTAGACACAAGAGGCGATGAAGTAGATGGTGACGAAATCATTGCTATACTCGCTAATTATTTACAGCTGGACAAAATCGCTATCACAGTCATGGCCAATCAAGGTATCTTAAATTGGGCCACGGATAACCACATTTACGCCGAAATCACCGCCGTTGGCGATTCTAACGTTGCCGAAGCCATGCGTCTTCACGACATCAAAATCGGCGGCGAGCAATCTGGTCATATTATCCTGCCAAATGAAGCCACTGGTGATGGCATGCTTACTTCCCTCATGGTTGCCAAAGTAATTTCCAACACTCACAAACCTTTAAATACTCTTGCTAGCATCATCACCAAATTCCCTCAGGTCATTGTTAATTTGTCCGCCACTCCATCCCAAAAACAAAACTTAAAAGAAAGTCCAGAGGCTAAAGCTCTTCTTTTAAACTACAGTAAAAATCTCGAACAAGTCTCCGGTCGTTTACTCGTCCGCCCTTCCGGCACCGAACCTTTAATCCGTATTACTATGTGGGGAAATGATGAAACCATAATCACCAATCTAGCTAATGAATTAAAAACCAAATTAGGAGAAATCTTATGAAAATTATAACTTTAACCAAATATACACCAGAAACCGCCGAGAGAGTTCGCGAGCTTTTAATTCAACTATCACGTAGTCGCAAAGATCGCGGCGAAATCCCCAAAGCCTGGTTCGACGAGCTCATCGCCTCCGACACTCACGATATGCTTTTAGCACTAGATGATAATGGCAAAATCCAAGGCATCGCTACCCTTTCCGTTATTATGGGGCCCATCGTTCGCCGTATTGCCTATCTCGAAGATTTCGTTACCGACGAATCTTGTCGCGGTCAAGGCGTTGGCAACCAGCTTTGGGAGGCCATGCTAGAGTGGTCCAAAGCCAAAAACTGCACCGAACTTAATTTCACTTCTGGCCACGGCCGCGAAGCTGCTCAAGAATTTTACAAGAACCGCGGTGCCGAAATCTACGACACCAATTTCTTCCGCAAAACTTTATAATATATTTAGCGGCGTTGTGTATCTCGTCCGGGTTCCAGTTCCGTTTCTGTTCCGGCGGGTTCCGATGAGTAAGATTACGAACTGGAAACTGGACGAGAGACACAACGCACTGAGCCACCGTCGCCGCGGCTACCGTCGCCTGATGGATAGACGCCGCCATCTACGCTGAAGCTCGCGCGCCTCGCATAGTAGCTATAGCTCACGACTGGCGACCAGAAGCCGCCGGCGCCCCCAACATCGGCCAGAGCGCCGTCAAAGCGCCCACTAGGGGCGAAGTAAAGTGGACTCGTCCACAAAGCTGTTTCATTAGTATCATGAATATTGTTAGCATTACTAT
>CAKUXN010000005.1 GCA_934700415.1 uncultured Candidatus Saccharibacteria bacterium
TGCGTAGCAAAATTTGTCCGATAAGCGTCAAAATGGTATAATAATTTGCATGAAAGCCGTACTGTCGTCAAAACTATCTCTAAGTGATTATCAACTTTTTACACTCCACAAATTTTTAGGCAAAGATAGCCTAAGAGACGTAAAAATTCTTTTCGTTTTTGATGCGGTTGGCGACAATAAAGATAATTTGCCAGAATGGACATATAGAGATGTAGAAAAACTTAGGTCGCTTGGCGCCAAAGTTATTTTATACAGTTTATCCGAAGACGGTATTGATCAGAAAATACTAGAATCAGACATTCTTTTCTTCGAAGGCGGCTCTACTCCGAGATTGCTCCAAGCGATTAAAAAATCTCAAATCATGGATATTATTAATTCCGATTTATGTGACAATAAAATCTGGTTCGGCATTAGTGCTGGCGGCTGTGTGCTGTCCAAAAAATGTTACAGCAGTTGCGAGAAGTGGTTTATTGAGAATCCAGAGGAAGAACCGGCTGATGGGCTATGCAAAGACGGAGATTTTGTCTTTATCCCACATTTTAAGAGCAAAGATTTTTCAGAAAACACCGAAGATAATTTAAAATTTGTAAAAGAAAAATTGAATGGCCTTACGGCGATTATCGGTACTGATTCTTGCATGGTAACCGGAATTATAAAAAATAATCTTTTTATTCCTGCCAAAAAACACATGAATTCGTTTTTATTGAACAATAAATAGTACACACCGAAAAATAGTCAAGATTAAACTGATTGCCTCTTTCGATCACTCCCGATCCAAAAAAACAGGAAGCTAAGAAATGGTGATACTAGATACCCTATCCCGGAGGAAGAATACAAAAAACTAAAGTTAGAACCCAATGAAGCGCACGCATCAAAAAATGCGTTCTACGAAGAACAAAGAAAGACGCTTCTAGCAAGACGAAGCCAACTTTCGAACCGACAGAAGAAAGCCTATGATATGCTCATGGATGGTTGTATTACTCCAGAACAATATAACGAAAATAATGAACGCTATGCGGAAGAGCTAAATACACTACAGAAGCAAGAATCGCAATTGGATAGCGCAGACCAAAACTTCTATGTCACCGTTGGCTATCTGTTGGAGCTTTTCAAAAACGCAAAAACATTGTATGCCGGAGCAAATACTGATGAAAAACGAGAAATTCTCAAATTGCTACTTTCGAACATAGAATTAGACGGTAAAAACATCATTTTTACCCTAAAAAACCATTTGATACACTGGTTTCTATATCAAATGGTTCTTTATGGCTGGGGATGAGGGATTCGATTGGAGCGAAGCGACAACGATATCCTCGCTTTTCCAGTTTTTGTGAAACAAAAATGGCTGGACCGGCAGGATTCGAACCTGCGAATGCTGGGACCAAAACCCAGTGCCTTACCGCTTGGCGACGGTCCAATACTCGCTAATTCTAGCACAATTCACCAAAAATCGCAACGATATTCCCATCACAAGCTCAAAAGCTCAAAACCGCAAAAGCTCAAAACCCCAATTACACTTCCGCCACTATCGCCGTACGGTCATTCGTCACTGGCGATTTTCTCACTAGCTCGTTCGTCGCTTTGGTCGCCGAACTAGCTTGTTCCACAATATTACCCAAATCACTCCCCACTTCTATACCGCTTGAGCAAAACACTACCTTATCTCCTTTACTCAAAATCAATTCACCCGCCTGTTTCACTCTAAGATCACTATGTCCCAAAAGGTTTTCATTGCCACTTTTGTCCCCAGTCAGCTGATTTGCCTTACCATCTCTTACATGATATAGTCTTGAGCTCCCCACGGAAGCATATAGTAGCACCTTATCGCCATTTTTTTCCACGATTCTGCCAATAGTACCACTTGCAAATCCAGCCGTATCATCATAATGCACTGTATCGCTCGCCGATTCCAAAATGTCCACTAAATCCTCGACCCTCTCAGGCTTTTCCTCCTCAAGCATATCCTTCATCTCAAGCAGTGCCAAGTTTGCCGCAGCGGTAACTTTTTCATTATCTGCATCATCAAATACTCCAAAAATTCCATCCTTCGGATCACAATAAAAGGCATCCCCGCCACTAGCACTAGACTCTTTATTCGCCGCAGCCACTCCAGAATCACTTACTATGCTATCTTTTTCACCTTTTTCGCCCCAATTACGAAGCCCAAGTAGCCTTTTTCCTAGCCTTCTTCGCCAGCTCCAATCCTGGGAAGATTCATTTTTTTCGTTATTACCAGTCTTTGTTGCTTCATTATTTCTCATGCCTCTCATTATAACACCTATTACGGCAATCATTCCTCTTGTGTTTTCTTAAAAAGTGTGCTATAATTAAAGTATATGTCAGCGAAAAGACGAAAATCCACACGAAAACGCACCAAGGCCAGGAAAGAAGCCCCTGTCACTCACGAACTTCCCGGTGGTTTCTGGCGCCAAATTGTCGCCGTTCTCATGATTACACTTTCAGTTTTTTTCGTAATTACTTGGTTTGGCCATGGCGGTTCCGCTCTTAATCTTGTACATAAATTCATTCTTTCCGGCATCGGCGCAGCCACTTATTTTATCCCCGCCCTTCTCACTTACCTTGCCGTCAAAATTTTCCGTAGCGAGAACAACCGTGTTGCCGTTCCAGTCTATATTGCCAGTATTTTGATGATTTTCTGGATTTCTGGCATTGCCGCGATTTGGCAAAGCGGCGGCACCGTCGGCAAATGGTTAAACGACCTCATGTTGAAAGCTCTCGATCAAGGCTTTGTCATATGCATATATATAGTATTGATTTTCATTACTACCGCCTTCATTTTGCAACTTTCACCGATTACTTTCTTTAAAGGCACCAAAAATTTAGTCAAGCCGAGCAAAAATCTTACTCACGACAAAGACGGCGACAAGCTTGGCCAACTCGAAATCAAAGTCAATTCTGGTCTCACTCCTGCTTCCTCCGAACCTAAGGCCGACCTCAAAAAAGGCCTCTTCGCTCACAAAGCTCCCAAAATCAATTTACCAGCCAAGTCGGAGCCAGCCAAAGCCGCTCCTGAAAAGGTCGAAGAAAAAGCTCTCACCGCCATCACCGATCCCGACTGGAAGATGCCATCTACCACTTTGCTCAGCAAAAAACAATCCCCTCAAGATCCAGGCAACGTCAAGCAGAATGCTTACATCATCCAAAAGACCTTCTCCGAGTTTGGCATTGAAGTCGAAATGGAAGATGCCAACGTTGGCCCACGCGTCACTCAGTATACCTTAAGAGCTCCAGGTGGTGTCAACCTTGCCAAAATTTCCGCTCGCGACAAAGAGCTCGCCTATAATTTATCCGCCAAGACGGTACGTATTGAGGCTCCTATCCCAGGCACTCAGCTTATCGGTGTAGAAGTACCAAATGTTCGCCCAGCTTCAGTCTCATTAAGAGGTATTATCGAAAGCGAAGAATGGAAGAGCGATCACGACCCGCTTACCTTTGCCGTTGGTAAAGATATTTCTGGTAAGCCAGTTGTTGCAAACCTCGCCAGCATGCCACACCTTCTTATTGCCGGTACCACTGGTTCCGGTAAGTCCGTCATGACGAACACTCTCATCATGTCGTTACTTTACCGCAACGCTCCGTCCGACATGCGCCTTATCATCGTCGACCCAAAGCAGGTCGAAATGGTCGCCTATAACGACATCCCACACCTTTTGACGCCAGTTATTACCGATACTTCCAAGGCTCTTTCAGCCATGAAATGGGCTGTCGGTGAAATGGATCGTCGCTACTCTCAAATGGCCGAAGAAAAAGTCAAAAAAATCACCGAATACAACAAGAAAATGGAGCAAAAGCAAAAAGAAGGCACCACTGAAGAAGACAAAAACGCCGCTAAGATGCCTTACATTGTCATCGTAATCGATGAAATGTCCGACCTCATGATGCAAGCCTCGAAAGAGCTCGAGCCACTCATCGTTCGTATTGCTCAGCTCGGCCGTGCCGCTGGTATGCATCTCGTTCTTGCTACTCAGAAGCCAATCGTCAAAGTTATCACCGGCCTCATCAAAGGCAACATCCCTTCCCGTATCGCTTTCCGCGTTACGAATTCCATGGAATCTCGCATCATTCTAGATATCTCGGGTGCCGAAAAGTTGCTCGGTCAAGGCGACATGCTCCTTTCTACCGAAAAGACTTTAAATGGTCCTGAGCGTATTCAGGGTGCCTGGTCTCCAGACGATGATATCGAAAAGGTCACCAATTTCTTGCGCGCTCAGCGCCCAGCTCAGTACAACGACGAAGTCATCGCTCAGACTGTAGCCATCAAAGGTATGTCTAGTGGCGGTGGTGACGATGGTTTCAGTATCAGTTTTGATCCGAATGACCCTACCGTTCGTCGTGCCGTTGAAGTCACGTTAAACAAAGGCAATTTCAGTACTGCCAATCTCCAAGTCTACCTCAGCAAAGGTCACGCCTATGTTAACCGTCTCGCTATTTGGTTTGAACAGATTGGTGTCATCGGCCCACAAAATGGCAACAAGCCTCGCGATCTTCTCATCTCTTCCATGGAAGAATTTGACCAATTAGCGAACATTGACGGGTGACGGTCCCGGAGTGGGGAGAAAAAGGGACGGCAGGACCCGTCGGAGGCATTGCCATTTAATTTACTCTTTGTTACAATAGAATAATAATATCAAGAAGGAGCGAGGGAACGGCCCGCAGAACTCCTGCCAACCTAGCTTAGCCAAGGTGGTAAATCCGACCAGAAAGGAAAGATATGTTCTATCGAACTGCGGAGAGCGTTTCTCCGAAACATCCAGACAAACTATGTGACCAAATTAGCGACGCTATCCTAGACGCTTATTTAGAAAAAGACCCCAACGCTCGCGTTGCCGCTGAGACTTGTGGTGGCCACGGAGTAGTTTTTGTGACTGGCGAAATCACCAGCACTGCCGACAATATAGATATTGAAAAAATCGTCAAACGTATTGCAGGTGACGATATCGAAGTCCATACCAAAATTGTCAAGCAATCTCCTGAAATCGCCAATGGTGTCGATACCGGTGGTGCTGGCGACCAGGGAATTATGATTGGCTACGCCACCGACGAAACCGAAGAGCTACTTCCTCTCGAAGTCGTATTGAGCCGTAAGCTCAATCAATTTATTTATGACAAACATCCATACGACGGCAAGACGCAAGTTACTATCGCTCCTGATGGCACGATTGCATCTATCGTCGCCAGCTTCCAAAATGTCTCAAAAGCCGAGCTCGAGAGACTCGTCCAGCAGTTTATTAAGGACAATAAATTAAAAGGTAAATTGGAATTGCACTTAAACCCTGCTGGGGATTGGCATCAGGGCGGCTTTGACGCTGATACCGGGCTTACCGGCCGTAAACTCATTGTTGATAATTATGGCCCCCGCATCGCTATCGGTGGTGGCTGCTATTCAGGCAAGGATGCTACCAAAGTGGATCGTTCTGCTGCCTACATGGCTCGCAAAATCGCCGTAGATTATTTGAAAAACCGTCACGCTCACGAAGTACTCGTCCGCCTTGCATACGCCATTGGCAAAGCCGAGCCACTAGAGCAGACGGTCATCATTGACGGAGAGCCCGAAGAAATCACAGGCTACGATCTTACTCCTTGCGGCATCATCACGGCTCTTGATTTGAAGCGCCCCATTTATGAAGAAACCGCCAAATATGGTCATTACGGCCATAATAACTTCCCTTGGGACAAATAATTTTTCAGTTTTCTAAAATGTATGCTAGCCTAACAGATATAAGGTCACTAGCAAAACAATCTACTCTTTTCAAAACTCCTCATCTGTGATATAATAAAAAAATAATATCAGCTCAGCAAACGAGCCAACCCCCTAGTCATGCAGGTAGGGAAGAGCAGCGTTTGCTTTAACCAAAGGAGTATTATGAAAGACTACGAACTTTCTGTCCTCTATCATCCAGATTTAGAGACTAATCTGGACCCAGCTCTCACCAAAGTTAAGAAGCTTATTGAGTCAGCTGGTGGCAAAATCACAAAAGAAGACAATGATGGCAAGAAGCGCCTCGCTTATTCCATCAACGGTCAAGATTTTGCCGTCTATTATTATTATGATCTTCAGCTTCCAGCCGAAGCTCCCCTGAAGATCAGCAATACTCTCAACATCACCGACGAAGTCTTACGTTACCTTCTCGTTCGTGTTGACGAGCGTAAAGCCAAAATGGAAGCTCGCCGCAAAGCCAAAGCAGAGGATGCTGAATCTACCGATACTAACGAAGAACAAGGAGAATAATCATGCGCGGATTTTCTAAAGCAATCATCACCGGTAACATCACACGTGACCCAGAGCTACGCACTACACCTAGTGGCTCGTCGGTCTGCAGCTTTTCAGTTGCAGTCAATCGCACTTATCGTGATGCTAACGGCGAACAAAAAGAAGATGTTTCTTTTATTGATTGTTCTGCTTGGGGCAAGCT
Organism: uncultured Candidatus Saccharibacteria bacterium; assembly: GCA_934700415.1. GTDB lineage: Bacteria > Patescibacteriota > Saccharimonadia > Saccharimonadales > Saccharimonadaceae > Nanosyncoccus. Next base: position 6,435 of record CAKUXN010000005.1, read on the forward strand.
TGGCGAGATGATTTCTCAATATGCCAAGAAAGGTAGCGGTGTTCTCGTTTCTGGTCGCCTTAGCCAAAGAAGCTGGGAAGACAAAGAAACCAAGCAAAAACGCTCCCGTGTCGAAATCGTCGTCGAAGATTTCAATTTCACTGGTGGCGCCAATCGTGATGGTGGCCCTAGCTACAGCGCTCCAGCTACCGCTAGCTCTGCTTCTTCTGATGTCCCAGACGACATCCCAGAAGAAATCGATTTAAGCGATGTTCCATTTTAATAAAAATAAGCGAAGGAAGGATGAAAATGAAAAGATATAAGAATGATCCAAATCTTTATTTCGATTATCGTGACACCAAGACTTTGCAACGATATATCGATTCTTATGGCCGCATTGAGCCAATCGCCAAGACCGGTCTCTCTACTAAGCAACAACGCCAACTCGCTGTTGCCGTGAAGCGTGCTCGTCATCTAGCACTCTTACCATTTGTGACAAATAATTAAGGAGTAATTATGTACGGACCTACAGATCTAAAGAAAAATACTCTCATCACTTTAGACGGCCAGCCGTATAAGGTGGTAGAATACTCACAAAAAGTCATGGGACGTGGCGGTTCAATTGTTAACGTCAAGGTAAAAAATTTGATCACCGGCGCTTTGCTCCCTAAGACTTTCAAGGGCCAAGAGAAAATTGAGCCAGCCGAAGTCACTACTCGCAAAGTACAATATCTTTATCGGGATGATGAAAAATTTTATTTCATGGATCCAGAAAGTTTTGAACAATACGAGCTCAGTGCCGACATGGTCGGTGACATGAAAGATTTCATGAAAGATGGCGATGAAATGGAAATCCAATTCTATAATGGCACTCCAATCAACCTCGTCTTGCCAAAGAATCTCTGGCTTGCTGTCACTTATACCGAAAGCGTGGTAAAAGGCGACACCACCAGCGCCGTCATGAAAGACGCTACCTTGGAAACTGGCGTAGTAGTCAAAGTACCAGCTTTCATCAAGCAAGGCGACGTCGTCTCAATTGACACTGATACTTACGAATACCGCGGGAGAAAATAGATGGTAACACGGACGGGTGACGGAGCTTGGGGGACCCCCAGCCGAGCCTTCGCGAGGATGGGGGAAAATGCGATGGCAGGACCCGTCCGGGGCTATCTTAAACTCTCTGCCGCGGCTGAAGCTTTTAGTTCCAGTTTTCGTGGCAAGACGGTACTAGATATTGGTTCATCTACTGGCGGTTTCACTGAATACGCATTAAACCATGGTGCCAAAAAAGTCATCGCAGTAGAGAAGGGCAGTCATCAAATGAAAGCCCCTCTCCGCTTCGATCCCCGCATCGATCTCCATGAAAAAACCGACATCTTTGATGTGAGTGTGCAAAACAATATCGCAGAGAATCACAAAACAAAAGTAACCTTATCTTGTGTACCAGATATTATTGTGGCTGATGTTTCTTTCATTAGCCTAACCAAAATATTAAAACACGTTAAGAACCATCTAGCAGGGAAACACACCGAGTTTCTTGTGATGCTAAAGCCTCAATTTGAAGCCGCTCCGTTTCAGCTAAAAAATGGTGTCGTAAAAAACGAAACTATTCGCCGCACCATCATTAAAAATTTTGAACAATGGCTAAAACAAAACAAATTCCTCATCGTCAAAAAACACGACAACGAACTTCACGGCAAAACTGGCAATATTGAAAGATTTTATTATTTAATTCTTGCAAAATAAAAAGTTTAAGCTTATAATAGACGCATGAATCTATTACATGGCGTGGGCGATTTCTTCTCCCTTGATATAGGGACAAATTCAGTGCGCGTCGTACAATTATCGGGCAGTAGCCAACGCGGCTGGGCTTTGCAAAAGTTCGCCTATGTTCCGATTGACCAAAAATTAACTGCTGACGAATCCGATCTTGGTCGCAAACGTCTTGGCGAGGCAATTATGGGTGCCGTCAATCAGGCCGGCATTAAGACCAAAAATATTGCCATTGGCCTTCCCGCTAGCCACACCTTCACTTCAATTGTAGAAACCGATACTTTACCCGAAAAAGAATTAGCCAAAGCCTTCCGCTACGAAATTGATAAATACGTTCCAATGGCTATGAGTGATGCTAAGGCTGATTATGTTGTGCTCGGCCCCAGCCCTAATGATCCCGCCAAGACTGAAGTCCTAGTTTCTTCTGTTTCCAAAGAATACGCCGAAACCACAATGGAAATTATCGAAAAAACTGGCCTTAATATTATTGCTATGGAGCCAGAGCCTCTTGCCATGGCAAGAGCCCTCGCCATTCCTGGCGCGATGGATGCCACTATGGTCGTTGACTTTGGTCATAAATCCACCGATCTAGTGATTGTATATAAGAATCAGCCTCGTCTTGTACGTTCTATCCCAGGTGGGTTTAGTAGTTTCGTTAGCACTCTAGCTGGTGGTTTGGACGTTCGCGAAGACCAAGCTAGTCAATTTATCCTCAAATTCGGTCTCGCTGAAGATAAAATCGAAGGTCAAGTTTTCAAAATCCTTGGCAGCGCCCTTGGAAGTTATGCCTCTGAGCTTACCAAATCCGTCCGTTTCTTCCAGACTAAATACTTAAATGGTAAAGTTGGAGGTATTGTATTATCAGGCTACGCTAGCCGCATTCCGCTATTTGCCGAATACATTGAAGCGCGTACTAATGTTCCGACTATGAAAGGTAATCCATGGCAATCTGTCCGCACTACAGCCGAGCAACAGCGCACTTTAGCGCCAGTTGCTAGCGAATTTGCAGTAGTAATTGGCTTATCGGAAAGGAGCAACGACTAATGGCGCGCGAAATCAACCTTGTACCCGACATCAAAGGGGAAATGATTAAAGCCTTAAAGCTCCGCAATTTAATTTTCTTCCTCTGTATTATAGTAGCTAGCGCAAGCGTCGCTGTAATTTTGTTCTTCGCCACTATCGTTGGCGGGCAAAATGCCGCTATCAGCGGCAAACAAAATACGCTCGACATGCTATCAACTAAAATTAACAGTTACAGCGATCTCAGCGATTTTCTTACCGTAAAGGATCAATTAGGGAGTCTTTCCAACATTGCCGACAACAAGAGGATTCTTTCCCGAAGTTTTGGTGTTTTGTCAGCTCTTCTTCCTAAAAATGCCGACAGAATCACCATTTCAGAACTTACCGTAGATTTAGCCGCCGACAACCCGACCCTTTCATTCGACGCACATGCAAACGCCGGCGAAGAGCCATTCTACGATTACCGCGTGCTCGATGCTTTCCAAAAAAGTATGCCTTACATGCGTTACGACTACGGTGATTATGTTGATAGAAATGGCAACACGATCCCTGCATATTGTATTATTGAATCTGGTAACGACGGTGCCACTTTTTCTGACCCGTCCAGAGGTTATTATGCTTATTGGCTTATCAACGGTGAAGGATGTAATCCGTCAAAAAATCGAGAACAAAACAATTCCGAATCCGACTCTGGGTCCGACACAAACTCTAATTCTAATTCTAATTCAAGTAACTATGCCTACGAAGATTACAATGGCCAAAGAGTCGTCCGCATTTGGCGTACTCCACAATTCAATACTTGGCACAGCACTGAACGCATGAGTCTAGACGGTAAAATCCAGAATGTTGAGCATTTCGACAGTAAGTGTATAAGTTATTTCGGCACCAAAAACGAAGTTAGCAACGAAGTCACCTGGGCAAGTAGCAACGATTCTTGCCAGTTAGTCACCGATATTCAGATTGCCGATTCGTCTAACGGCCGTGACTCTGCCGATGATCTAGTGTTGCGTTTCTCAGCCATGATTTCGATCAATTCCGAGGTTTATGCTTTCAAAAACCATCACGTTCTCGCTATCGGCCCGACTGGGCGTTACAATGTCACTGATTCTTATGTCCAAATTCAAAATATGTTCGGCAAACGTGCTACCGACTGTGCCGAAGGCGATACTGCCTGTCAAAACAAAGCTAATGCAAATGGAGGGAATTAAAAATGGCTAAAGAAGTTGCAGTTGGAAAGCGCGCCAAAATTTCACAAGCTCAGCAATATGTGCTTCTGTCCGTTATTGGAGCTTCCGTCTTCCTGGGCGTCGCAATTTCTCTTGTTTTATATTTTGTTAAAGTTATTTCTTTCAACGCAAACGTTATTGCCGAACAAGAAAAATCTATCGTTTCATATTCAAATGCAATTAGGGATATTGGTATTTGTACACGGCCAAAGGGCACCATCTATAGCGACAAGGAACTAAAGGACTGTAATCCAAGCAATATCGATGTAAGCTCCATTTCTGGTACTCTTCGTGCCAACATTCTCGAAAACATTGTCGCAAACCAAGCGCTAAACTCTGTTCCGAACGAAGGAAATTCCGAATGCGTCAATCCCATCAACGGCAAAAACTACACCTATGCAGAAATGATGAACATGTATAACACAGCGGAGAATAACGAGGCTCTAATTATCGCTAGTAGCTTAATTCGCAACTGTTCAGCTCTCCGCATTATTCCAGACGCATTACCAGCTTTCAGAAACGAAGAAGCCCTGCTCGCCAGCTTGAACAAAATTTTTGACATTTCTGGTATTCTTCCAGAATCACTCAGTCCAAGCGGTACCTCAGAAGTAGTTTCTTTCGACGAAAAGATTGAAGCTATCTCTGTGCGCTTGTCAGTAGAATCAAATACCGCCAGTACAATTAAATTCCTCGATAATGTCGAACGTTCGATTCGTGATTTTAGTATTAAGAACGCTACTATAGAATGGGGAAGCGACGATACACTTATTTTGCAAGCTCGCTCTTCTGCTTTCTATACGTCACCATCCACGTTGGTGGAAACAAAAGTAGTTGTAGAAGGAGATGAAGAATAATGAAAACTGATTTAGTCACATCAATTGCCGCCGCCATTGTAGGCACGCTAGTTGCTTTCTTTGCTTGTAATTTCATGATTCCGAAAATCGAAGATTATGAAATCAAAACTTTAGGCTCAGAAACTTCCTATGATTTAGTGGAACCAAACGTCGAAGTTTTCAATTTTCGCGCCATTAATCCTACTGTAGAAGTCTATGTTGGCCATTGCGAAAGTGGTGACTGTGGTGACAATGTAATTATTGATGTTCCAGAGGACGATGCGGACGATTCTAATTCAGACAACAAAAACGTAACCCCCGAAACTCCAGACGATTCAGGTGCTCCAGAAGATCAAACGCAGCCAGGTACTGACGAAAAGGGGCAAAATGGCACTACTGACTAAGGAAGCTGAACACAAAATCACTTCGCTTCTTGTTGCCGAAGGCCTTGCCGACGGTAATTTGGTCAACGCTGTAAATAACGAGCTTTTAAACAGCGATCAATCGGTACTTGCGGAACTAACAAAGCGCGGTGTTATTAACGAAGATATGGTTTCTCGCGCCACGGCTTTGCTTGTTGGCGTCCCTTATGTTGAGCTCAAAAATATCGTTATTGATCAGGATGTTTTATCCAAAATTCCGCAGGACGCCCAAATGCGTGTCATGGCCATTCCGCTAGGCGAAAAAGACGGTATACTAAATATTGCCATGGCCGACGTCACCAACGTCCAAGCCACCGACTATTTATCTAATCTCATCAATAAGCCAATTCGTGTCTGGATGTCTTCCGAGCGCGGCATTCGTGAAATGATTGAAAACAACCACGGCGACTTTTCTGGTGTCACCGAAGCCGTACGCGAGACCAACGCCGAAGAAGCTGCAGAGTCTCAGCAAAAGGACGTTAAAACCATTGTTCAAGACTCACCAATTTCAAAAGCTCTTACTACGATTTTAAGTTATGCTGCCAAGACCAAAGCTTCGGATATTCATATTGAGCCTCTCGAAAGTTCACTCATCATCCGTTGCCGCATTGATGGCGTCCTTCGTAAAATCATGGATTTACCAAAGAACGTTGCTCCAGCCCTAGTTTCTCGTATTAAAATCTTGAGTAACCTCAAAATCGACGAGCATCGTATCCCACAAGACGGCCAGTTTACTGTATTAGTTGATAACAAAGAAATCGACCTTCGTATTGCTATTTCTCCAGTTACGTGGGGCGAGCAAGTTGTTATTCGTTTGCTCGATAAGACCGGCATGAACATGCAAGTTGACAAAATGGGCATGTCGGGTCGTGCGCTCCGTGCTGTACTTGAGGGAATTAAGAAACCAAACGGTATGATTTTGACTTCAGGTCCGACGGGTTCTGGTAAGTCCACCACTCTTTATGCACTTATCCAGCAAATCAAATCCGAAGCTATCAACATCGTGACTTTGGAGGATCCAGTCGAGTATAAAATGGACGGCATTAACCAAATCCAAGTCAACGTCGACGCTGGTCTTACCTTTGCTTCCGGTCTTCGTTCAATTCTTCGTCAAGACCCTGACGTAGTAATGGTCGGTGAGATTCGTGATTCCGAGACCGCTAGCCTAGCCGTGCAGGCCGCACTTACTGGTCATCTTGTCTTTAGTACTCTCCACACCAACTCCGCCGCAGGTATTTTGCCACGTCTTCTCGATATGGGCATTGAACCATTCCTCCTAGCTTCCACCTTGAACCTTGTTATTGGTCAGCGTCTTGTACGTCGTATCACTGAAAAACGCGAAACTTACAAGTCTACCGATATCGAAACCGAAAGCATCAACAATCTTATTGGCGATTTACTCCCAAAGACCGATGCCGATGTTGCTGCCGTCAGTGAAGATCTTGGCTATGCAGGCCTCCCAGTCAAAAACGACAATTATTATATGTTATCTAAAGGTATGGTAACTAAAGAAACACCAGGCGGATACAAAGGTCGTGCTGGTCTTTATGAGACCATCAATGTAGATGAAGATATTCAGAAACTAATTATTTCGCACGCTACTTCTGCTGAAATTATGCGTCTAGCTAAATCAAAGGGAACTGTCACTATGCGTCAAGATGGCATGCTCAAGGTTCTTTCTGGTATTACCACAATGGAAGAAGTTAACCGTGTTGCAAGTGATTTAACATAAAGTATATGGTATAATAAAACTATGGAAAATAGTGGGCAACAAGTACAATCAGTAGTTCAACCAAAAATCGAGAATCTTCTCGAAGAATGTGTTCGCCGCAAAGCTTCAGATTTGCATATTCAATATGGGCTCCCTCCGATTCTTCGCGTGGACGGCACTCTTGTTCCAATCGGTAATTTGCCAGCCCTAAATGAGGAAATGTTAAAACAGCTTATCTTCACCACTCTCGATGAAGACCAGCAGAGGATTTATTTAAAAGACAAAGAGTTCGATTATTCTTTCGCTTTTGGCGACATCGCTCGTTTCCGTGTCAATGCTTTTCACGAACGTGGCAAAATGGCTGCTGCTTTCCGTCTTATTCCTAATCAAATCAAATCCATCAACGATTTGGGCATGCCCGCCATTGTTGAAAAATTTGCCGATTATCCACGCGGCCTCGTACTAGTTACTGGCCCTACTGGCTCTGGTAAATCCACTACGCTTGCTGCCTTAATCGACAAAATTAACAAAGAAAAATCTAAACACATTATTACTATTGAAGATCCTATCGAATTCACTCATAAGTCCGAGCGCTCAATCATCGTCCAGCGCGAAGTTCATTATGATACATTTAGCTTTGCAGCCGCTCTTCGTAGCGCACTCCGTGAAGACCCAGACGTAGTGCTTATCGGCGAGATGCGCGACCTTGAAACTATTCAAGCTGCCATTACGATTGCCGAGACCGGCCACCTTGTATTCGCCACACTTCACACCAATTCCGCCGCCCAGTCCATTGACCGTATGATTGACGTTTTCCCATCTCATCAACAGCCACAGGTTCGTTCTCAGCTCGCCAATATGTTGATGGCTATCTGTTCGCAACGTCTCGTGCCAGCTTTAGGCGGCGGTCGTGTTGTTGCGGCCGAAATTATGATTGCCAATCCTGCCGTGCGCGCACTTATTCGTGACGGTAAAACTTTCCAGCTCGATACTGCTATCCAGACGGGTGCTTCCGAAGGTATGCAGACCATGGATCGTACGCTCGCCAAACTCGTTCAGACTGGAGTTATTTCTTACGATGCAGCTTGCGAGTATGCCGTTGATTTGAACGAACTTAATCGGTTAGTAAGAGGATAGGGCATGAAGCGTTTTAATTATAAAGCAAAGGATAAGAAAACCGGCAAAGTCTTAAAAGGTAGTATTCAAGCCGAAAATGAGCAGACCGCCGGCAAACTTCTAGGCGAACAAGGTTATGTTCCGCTGTCGGTGACCGAAGAAGGCGCCGGTCTTTTTGGTAAAAAAGGACGCGTCACCACTAAAGATCGTATTATGTTTACTCGCCAGCTTTCTACTCTCGTTGGTGCTGGTCTTCCACTTGCTACTAGCCTCCGTACTGTTATTGAACAAACTCAAAGTAAAACCATGAAGCAAATCGCTGAAGAGATTTTGACTAATGTTGAAGGTGGCAAGACCCTTTACGAATCATTCTCAGCTCATCCAGATGTGTTTAATGGCGTATATACTGCGCTTATTCAAGCTGGTGAAACTTCCGGTACTCTAGACTTAGCTCTTAAGCGTTTGGCCGATCAGGAAGAAAAAGATGCTGCCATGATGAGCAAAATCAAAGGTGCACTCGTTTATCCAGCCATCATTCTTGTAGTCATTATCGCCGTACTCGCTTTCATGATGATTGCTGTTGTTCCGCAAGTTAAGAATCTTTATGAAGACATGGGCGAGAAATTACCAGGTCTTACACAGGGCCTAGTCAACTTAACTGATTTCTTTGCTAATATGTGGTGGCTGATTCTTCTCGTCGTAGCCGTAGTCGGAGGCAGTCTTTATTTCTTCATCAAAACTACTCCGCTCGGCCACAAAGTAAGAGACATTGTCAAGTTGAACGTCCCCATCTTTGGTGGGCTATTCCGTAAGTTGTATGTTTCTCGTTTTGCTCGCACAGCCGAGATGATGCTTGCAACTGGCGTCCCAATGCTTGATTCTGTCCGCATCGCCATTAATGCGACGAACAACGTGATAGTAGAAGAAGAATATAGCAAAGCTCTTGACATTATCAAAGGTGGCAAACCGCTCTCCGAATCTTTAAAAGAAAGGGAATATATGCTTCCGCTCGTTCCCCAAATGGCCTCCATCGGCGAGCAGTCCGGTAAGATCGACGAAATGCTGGGCAAAGCCGCTGCCGTTTATGAAAATGAACTTGATGAGCAAATCAACAATATTTCTACTATGATTGAACCAATTCTTATGGTCATTATGGCAGGGCTTATCGGTGTTGTCGTCGGTGGTACGCTTCTTCCGATTTACTCACTTGTTAATAGCGTTGCAAAATAATTAAAATTCTCTTGATTTTTATATAATCTTAAGTTATTATAAGCTTAAGCATTAAATCTTAGAAAGGATTTATTATATGGCAAAACAAAATGTCAACTCTAAAGAAGGCTTCACCATTATCGAAGTCGTGCTCGTGCTTGCAATCGCGGGCCTTATCTTCCTTATGGTCTTCGTCGCGCTCCCAGCTCTCCAGCGTTCACAGCGTGATACCGCACGTCGTAATGACATGTCTCGTGTCGATACTTCACTTGTGCAATATCAGACGAACAACAGCAACAAGGCGAACAACCTTCCTCCAGCAGGTTCATGGCAAGGCGCGACGTCTTATCCAGCTAACTGTGCCGCAAACTCCGCCTGTCTATTTATTCGTGATTACATGAACTCAGGTGCTTCTGGTGAAAATACTGTCAACAGCTTTACTGACCCAGATGGTGAACCATACAGCCTAATTATTACTGATAACTGGAAAGAGAAGGGTAACAGCTTCGATGGTAAAACTTACTCTATCCCAGGTTTGAACAGCAAACTTACTGGTGATAATGCCACCGGTTACACAATTGGCGCCGGTAATTTCTCTGAACACATTGTGTTTATTGTTCCTGGCGGTAAGTGTGATGGTGAATATGTGAAACAAGCAGACCGCCGTCACTTTGCGATTCTTTATCGCCTTGAAGGTGCTGGTGTTTACTGTATCGACGATCAGTAGAATTAGTTATCTGCAACAAAAATACTCCCACCTTGGGAGTATTTTTATAAAGTACAAAAAACAGCTCCTAATAGGAGCTGTTTAAAATCTCGGCTATGTATTAAAACAAAATGTTCCAGAACCTTCAAGACGATAAAGCACAGCCAGATTTCTCGGGTTAGAAGAACCTACCGCCTTTGATCCGCTACATTTTGCTTGCAAAATTACACCAATTCGGTAGTTATTGTCAGAAAAAGTATTTACATCTATTTCTTCAATAAATTTTTTGCCATCCGTACCTGCACCTTGGCAGGCAGCATCAGTTGTTGAATTGCACTTAGTTACTAACAACTTATAATATTCACCATCAGGGTCAATATAATTATTGCCTAAATAATCATGATAAAATCCGCCCCAGGTGTTTGCGGCTCCCGAAGTGCTACCATCGCTAGCGGGAGTCACGTTTACTACATCTGAATTCACTTGACTAGAACCAGGCAATGTACCACGGTTACTAGTTTGATATTTTTTGACTTCCGAAATAAATTTCATCATGTCGTCGCGCCTAGCGTTATCGCGTTGTGAACGCTGAAGAGCTGGTAAGGCTACAAACACCATTATAAATATAAGTCCTGCTACTGCGAGTACTAGCACCACTTCTATAATAGTAAAACCTTTTTTAGAGTCACCCTGTTTCATATTTCTCCTTATGCTTATTATAAGGTAAAATAAAACAAAACACAACCCCACATGCTACAATATATATATGCGAATTCTATTCTTAATTTTATTGTTTATTCTAGGAGCTTGTTTTGGTTCTTTTCTTTGTTGCGAGGCGCGCCGTCTTCACGCGAGAAATGCTAAAAAGAAAATTAAAAGTAAGCGCTCGGTCTGTCTTTCTTGTGGCTATCAGCTTAAATGGTATGATAATCTCCCCATTATTTCATGGCTTTTTTTAGGAGGAAAATGCCGCAAGTGTCATCAGAAAATCGGTCTTGCTGAAATCATCGCAGAACTTTGTATGGCAGTTAGCTTCCTAGCTATTGGCACTACGATTGATATTTTTGCCACCTCCCCGCTAAGCTGGGCAATTTTTATTATCACACTTTTGCTTATTTTAAGCCTAGGCTTTTCAGCTATTTACGACGGAATTTATGGCGAGCTTCCCACAAGTTATCTTATTATTTCGATTATAATTGCTATTATTATAATGGTCTTAAAAGAATCCGAAATCTTCTTATCGTCCCAGTTTAGCGCCAGTCTCATTTATAACCCACTCTTATCAATTTTCATTCTTGGCGGCTTATATTTATTACTTTATCTAATTTCGAAGGGCAAATGGGTAGGGAATGGCGATTGGCTTCTCGGCCTCGCCCTCGGCCTTACTTTAGTCAGCCCTTGGTTGGCATTAATTAATTTATTTTTGGCTAATATTCTAGCTTGTTTAGTCATGGCACCTTTTATGAAGCATAAAAAAACAAAGAAAATATATTTCGGTCCTTTTATGGTGATAGCATTTATCATCACGCTTACTTTTGCAAAATTCTTTGAGTCTATGCTATAATAAGATTATGGTTAGAAAGGGTGATACACTAATTGAAGTGACCTTAGCAATCGGTATTTTTTCATTAGTCGCAATTGCTGTTGTGTCCGTCGTAAATGGCAGCACTTCGGGCGCCCAATCATCACTAGAAACTACCTTGGCACGTGAGGAGATTGATAACCAGGCCGAAGCTTTGCGTTTTATTCAGGCTTCTTATATCAATAGCAACACGGCCGATAAGACTGCCACTCAAAATAATGCCTCAGATTTTAAGTATAAGGAACTTTGGCAAGCCATTGGCGCTAGGGCAATAGAACCTAATAATATGGAATATCGGCCAAGCACCTGCCAGGAATTATATAATACTGAAAGTCCCACTGCCCAAAACCAGTTGATGAAAGAAAAATCCTTTGTTATCAATATCCGTAAGCTTGGCATTGAAGCTGCAGGTTCAAATTGGACCAATGAAGTCGTCGTCCCAGCCAGTACTAGTACTTTCACGACTGCCTCTACGTACCCGCGAGTAATTTATGGCACTACTGCCGAAAACGGTAGTCTAGTAGACGACGGCTCGGAGACTTCAATTTACCGAGTCGAAGGTCTATATGTTACTGCGGTAAAAGGCCCCAATACGGTAGTTGTCAGCGAAACGGGGTCAGTTAACAATAAGGTAGCTACAGCATACTACGATTTCTATATCCGTTCCTGTTGGTATGCGCCTGGAGCCAACACTCCTTCTACTATTTCCACAGTAATGCGACTTTACAATCCAGACGTCGTTAAAGTCGCGTCACCAAATGATTAATCTATTTTGTTTCTGAATGAAATTTATCGTGGATTTCTTTTAAATGCGCATCCGTTACGTGTGTATAGATCTGTGTAGTCGAAATATCTGCATGCCCCAGCATTGACTGTACCGAACGTAAATCCGCCCCATTCATCAAAAGATCCGTCGCAAAAGAATGTCTAAGAGTATGCGGCGATACATGCTTTGTAATGCCAGCCAAGCGAGCATATTTCTCAACAATTCTTTCCACACTTCGTGGCGTAATTCGGCGATAATTCCCAGACTGATCTACCGCCTGCAAATTTTTTGAATTATTTAAGAAAAGTGCCGGCAGGGAATCGGTTCTAGCCGTCAAATAATCCGCCACTCGGTCAGCACAGGCCTCCGAAATAAAAATTGGCCGGTCCTTACTGCCTTTGCCACGTACCATAAATTCGCGCCGCTCTAAGTTAATCGAATCACGATTGAGCCCCACTAGTTCTGACACGCGTAGTCCACCCGAGTACAAAAGCTCAATAATCGCCCGGTCTCTTAGCCCAGATTCCGTAGACAAATCAATTTGCTCTAGCATATCTTCCACTTCATCAAAATGTAAGAAGGTTACTTGTTTCCGTATTACGTGTGGCAAATCCACAAGTGATGGATCAAGCGATTTTATTTCACGTCGTGCCAAATATTTCAAAAACCCACGAAGTGCAATCAAATGATAGGCTTGCGTAATTGTTTTTAAATCATCACTGCCATTGTCCGATCCGTAACGATTTAATTTTAAACGATATTTTCTAAGCAATTCGCGCGTGATATCATCCGCCCTCACCTCGTCTTTATTTAAAATTTCTTGTGCAATTATCAAGAAGCGTTCAAGATACAAGCGGTAATTATCAATCGTTTTTTTGCTTCGTCCACTTTCAATCTCAAGATGTTCTAAAAAATCATTTATCAGCTCAGAAACATACATATCATTATTATATCAAAAATAAAGTTTTGGTTTTATGGTATAATCATGAAAAGGAGTTTTTTATGGCAAATACAAAAGATTATATCCAACGTACTCTCGTGGTCTTGAAGCCTGATACCGTTCAGCGCGGCATCATCGGCGAAGTGATTCACCGTTTTGAACGTGTTGGTCTCAAAATCGTCGGCATGAAAATGGTTATGCCTGATGAAAAGCTTTACCGCATGCACTACGAAGACATTGGCAAAATGATTACTCGCCGTGGCGAGCAAGCTTTCCGCTACAATGTCGAATACATGATGACTGGCCCAGTTATTGCTATGGTACTAGAAGGTGTCGAAGCACAGCCACTCGTCCGTAAAATTGTTGGCCCTACCGAGCCAAAATCCGCCGAAATGGGCACCATTCGTGGCGACTTCTCCCATATGAGCTTTGGCTATTCTGACGCTAAAGGCACCGGCGTGCCAAATCTCGTTCACGCTTCAGGCTCTCTCGAAGAAGCCAAGGCCGAAATCGATCTTTGGTTCAACGCCAACGAGCTCTACGATTACAACGATCTCAACGAAAAGTATACAAGATAACAGCGTCTTATAAAACTTTTTTCAAGAACTCCCGTACGCGAGGAGTTTTTGGATTGTCAAAAAATTCGTTTGGCTTTCCTTCTTCTATGATTCTTCCTTTGTCAAGGAATACTATACGTGTCGCAATTTCTTTCGCAAAACTCATCTCGTGAGTCACAATCATAATTGTCATACCGCGGTCAGCGAGCTCTTTAATTAAAGATAAAACATCGCCAATTGATTCTGGATCCAGTGCCGACGTTGGCTCATCAAACAGTAGCACTTCAGGCGATAACATCATTGCCCGGATAATCGCAATACGTTGCTTCTGTCCACCCGACAAACTAGCAGGGAACGAGGAAGCTTTTTCAAGTAAACCAATATGCTTTAAAAATTCTTTGGCTCTCTTTTCGGCCGCGTCGCGCTTCATGACTTTTAATTTAAGTGGTGCGAGAAGCAGATTATCCATCACCGTAAGATTATTTATCAGATTAAAATGTTGAAAAACCATTCCAATGTTGCGACGCATTCTGCGGACATTCTTTTCTGTAATTTTTACGCCGTTTAAATAAATTTCACCAGAAGTTGGCTCTTCCATCCAGTTGATACATCTAAGAAATGTAGACTTCCCCGATCCTGACGGCCCAAGCACCACCACTCGCTCGCCTTCTTTTAATTCAAAATCAATACCATTTAATACTTTATTCTTGCCGAATGATTTATGCAAATTTTTTACTACTAAATCGGTGTTGTTTTCCATTTATTTCTCCGCTCTTGAATCACTTTTTCGTAAAGATTTTTCCACTTGCTTAACAAGGAATGTAATAAGATAAATTGTAACAAGATAAAATAGTGCCGCCACAAACATTGGCACGATATAGCTCGCCATGTTTTGGCCCGAACCAATGTCTTTAGCTGCCATGTTAAGATCGTACATCCCTACCATAC
>CAKUXN010000006.1 GCA_934700415.1 uncultured Candidatus Saccharibacteria bacterium
GGCTAGTTTCATGCAAAAAATTAACTTTTCCGTCAATTACAATCTGCGAGAATACCATATGGCTCATTTGTATTTCTTTTACGGCTCGTCTCGTCGCTAATCTTAAGGCTTCGGAAATCCCGACATTGTCTAGTTCGTCTGCAAATACCCAGCCTAATCCAGTAGCAAGTGCTTCTTTTGTAATAATATCTGCTAGCCTTTCGCGTTTCTTGATGCTTAATTTTTTAGAATCACGTAAATCTCCTACCCACTCTGGCCAAGGGCTTGGCAAAATTACCGCTCCCACAACAAGCGGACCAGCAAGGGGTCCGCGTCCAACTTCATCTATTCCGAGAATCGGCATTAGGCTTCAGTTTTCTCTTCTTTTACTTCTTCGGCAGGCGTTTCTACTACTTCTACTTCTTTAACTTCTTCCACTGGGGCTTCTTCTATGGTCGTATCGTTCACTGCTGCACGATCAAAATCTTTGGCAGCAAGACGAGCTGACTTACCAGAACGTTCACGAAGATATGAAAGATTATTGCGACGTACTTTCGAGCGCTTGGTTACTTCAATCTTCTCTACAAGTGGAGAATGAATGAGATATGATTTCTCTACGCCAACACCAGAAGTAACTTTACGAACTACGATACGCGCAGTGTGAGATTCTTTACAATCTACACGGATTACTACACCTTCAAATACCTGAAGACGGAATTTACCACCTTCTTTAATTTTCTGGGTCACTTTTACAGTATCACCAGAGCGGACATCAACCACAGCTTTCTTTTTCTGGGCGTCACCAATTTGCTTTAAAATCGAAAAACTCATATTTTACCTTTTATATTAGACAATTACCTGTTATTTTAACACACCTTGTTTAATTTTTCAAGGCCAATTTAATTCTTTCTTCTACTGGCAAATTAATATCTACTTTTTCAAGAGCCGATAGAGCCTCCTTCAAAGGAAAACCTAAAGCAATCAAAGCATCAAGCGCCTCATCGTTTTCTTTATCAACCTTAGCGAATTTCGCTTCAGTAGCCCCATAATGCGATGGCATACCTACTTTATCGCGCAAATCCACGATTACTCTTTCCGCCGATTTTTTACCTACTCCTGATGCCTTCGAAATAAATGCAGAATCTGCATTGGCAATCGCATTCCGTACCTCTTCCGCCTCTGCAAGTGACAAAATTGCGATCGCCGCTTTCGGTCCTATCCCTTGCACCGAAATTAGAAGCTCAAAAATCTTCTTTGCTGCCAAGCTCGAAAATCCATATAGGTCTTCTGCATTTTCTCGAATCGCATGATAAGTAAAAAATTTATGTTCTTCCTCTAGATGTACAGCTTCAAAATCCGGCGTCGGCACTGTAATTTCATACCCTACCCCATTTACATCAATAATTAAAGCATTTCCGAATTTTTCTGTAACAATTCCACGTATATGCGCAATCATAACCTATATTATATCATCTCTTTCTGGAATTCGAGAACTTATACTCTTGCCCATTTGACCCTGTAGCATAAAGGAAGCCACAAGTTATTGCTGCCGCAAGCGCGTCTGCCGCATCATCAGGTTTTGGCTTTTTTTCTAGACCAAGATGCACTCGTACCATTTCCTGCATTTGCGTTTTAGTAGCTGAGCCATACCCGGTTAAACTTTTCTTAATTTCATTTGGCGTATATTCATAAACCGGAATATTATTTTGTTCCGCCACGAGTAAAACAATCCCTCTTGCTTCTGCTACCGCAATTCCAGTCGTAATATTCTTAGCAAAAAATAATTTCTCCACCGATACCACATCTGGCTTAGTTTCTTCAAAAACTTCACACAGAGAATCGTACAATTCTTTAAGCCTACTTGGTAGTGGCGCATCTACAACCGTCCTCACGGCGCCAAAGTCTAAAGCCTTCGCATTTGCTCTACTGCTAGTCTCAATCAATCCAAAACCACAAATCCCAATTCCAGGATCAATTCCTAAAATTTTCATTTTACATATCTAATTAACGTTTCGCGTAAATCCTTGGCTGGTATCACAAATTTATCATGAACCGTAGCTGGACCAATTGCATTCTTAAATCCAAGTTTTTTGGCTTCGGCAATCCTTTGATCCGCTCTAAAGGCCGAACGAATTTCGCCACCTAATCCCACCTCTCCAAATACTACAAATTTTTCATCTAATTTCCTGCCTGCCACCGCTGAAGCAATCGCCATACAAATCGCGAGGTCTGCCGCCGAGTCATTCAGCTTCATCCCGCCAACCACATTAATAAAAATATCTTTGTCAGACAGTTTCAATTTAGTCCTTCGCTCTAATACTGCAATTAACAAATTAAGCCTATTAAGATCAAAACCAGAAGCCGTCCGTTTTGGATAACCAAAATTAGTTGTTGTTGCTAAAGCCTGAATTTCCACCAAAATCGGGCGGTTTCCTTCAAGCGTTGCCAAGATCACAGAACCATCCGTATTTGTTCTTTCTGCAAGCAAAGCCGCCGACGGATTCTGCACTTCCTTAAGCCCAGAGCTTAGCATTTCAAAAATTGCCACCTCATTTGTCGAACCAAACCGATTTTTAACTGCTCTTACCGTCTTAAATCCACCGTATCTATCACCTTCAAAATTTAACACCACATCTACTAAATGTTCCAGTACTTTCGGCCCAGCAAGCGTTCCATCTTTTGTTACATGACCTACTATTACTACCGCTGTATCAGTAGCCTTAGCCGCACGAATAATCAAATTACCGCAATTAGTCACCTGTGACACAGTACCAGGAGCTGATGATATTTCATCCATCGCAAGCGTCTGGATTGAGTCTACAATCACCAAATCAAATTCGCCAGATTCAATCGTTTTTGCAATATCATTACCGGAAGTCGAAGCTGCAAAATTAAGCCTATCAGAGTCCGCGCCTAATCTTTCAGCACGTAACTTCACTTGCCCCGCTGATTCCTCACCAGATATATATAATACATCGTGATTCTTGGCCACTTCCGCACAAATTTGCATCAGAAGTGTAGATTTACCAATTCCAGGTTGTCCCGCCAGAAGCGAAACCGAGCCCATCAAAAATCCACCACCTAATACCACATTTAAATCATTAAATTCTGTTAAAAGTCGCGCCTTCGCATCCGAAGGGATAACGGTCTTTAGCTTCACGAAATCTAATTTTTTGCCAGATGCCTTTCCTTTTTCGATTGCAGTTTTCTTGCCAAGTTCTGGCTCTACGATTTGCTCTATTAAAGAATTCCAAGCATGACAATTAGTACACTGGCCAACCCACTTCGCATAAGCAGCACCACACTGCTGACAAATAAATTGACTCCTCACTTTCATATCAATGATTATATCATGTTTTAATATCTCGGCGCTAACTCATGTAGATAGGTTTGGTAGACTCTGCCGTAATCTTCACTGTTTTTAATACTGCGTCCCCATAGTATGACTGATGTATCATAATTAATGATTTCTGCTGGGATTTTAGAATATATACCAGTAGCTGCACCAAAGGTACGATTTAAATCTAATATTCCAGTAGTTATTGCACCATTGATAACTAATTGGTTAGATCTATTTGGAGCGTCTAATCCTGCTTGAGTATCATTATTGCTACCACTACAAGTGTCTAATTTATTTTTTGCGATTAGTATAGCATCAATTCTTTTTACATTACAGGCAATACTAATATTTTTAGCAGCAATAAAGGCTTTTGGAATTTCACTTAGTTCTGTGTAGGTTCCGTCTTGGTAGATGATATCACCATTAATATATACATTACCATTGGTATTTACTACATATGTATTACTAGCATTAATTGTAGTATTACCTATAGTTACATCATTATTAATAGCCGTAGTTTCTTCAGTAAAGTTATCAATAGTGATTTTCTTAGCTTCAATACCGGAGAGACCGGTAGCTTGAACTGTCGGACATATAGAACTATTTATAGCATAATTAGCAAAGCTGAGAGGCGTTCTATACTTACAGAAATTTTCCGTTGTCTCAAGACTACCGCCACCAGCTTGATTATCAGAGAGCCCAGTAGCTGCACCAGAAGTAAGACCACTCACCTTATCTCGCGCCACCACCAGTCCTTCTGCCCAGGAGCCAAATACAATCACACCATTATTGATAGAAATATTTGGAGCCAAACTATTTTTTACCATACTATAAGTACTTACGTTACCACCTCCATAGAAGCTTCCACCCCACACTTGGAAAGTCGGTTTCTTACCCACTGTAAAACACTTTGAATCCGAAATACGCCACATTTTACTTCCAGCTTTGTCCAAATTAGTGTCTGCTCCGCTATATGAAGGATAAAATGCCGCCGCTACACAAATTTTTGCGCCAGCAGTCACATCTGGGACCATCAAAGAAGAACTTCCACTGTATGAACTCCCATTCCCATTATTCCAATTCTTATTTAACTCATTATAATTTTTCTCATCCCCAACCTTACAACTAATTGTGTTTGTAAAGTAGTTGCACAAATTATCCATAGCATAGTCACCACCCTGCCTTAGTTCACCATTAGTAGTGTAAACTATAGTCTTACTTTTTGCATTACGCACAATCGTAGCATACATTTCGCTTTCATTATTCGTAGTTAGGGCATTTTTCTTTGGCAATATATGTACCTGATAAGAAAAGCCTTTACTCCCACCAGCATTCAAAATCTCATTATCGTCAGTCGATATTTCCACTTTAGTATCAAAGTTATATGGCACTATAACTTTTGTTGTATCCCTAAGCGTTTTTGTACTAACTTCGCTCGTCAAGATTCCATTTACATTTTTTAAAACTACTGCATCTGGAGTCGTCTTAACCTTATCATTTACATTTGTCGCTGCAGTTTCGTTCATTGTGCTACCGACATCAGTTGTAAGCACCGTATAATTACCACTTGGGAAAATTTCAGTCTTAACGCTAGTATCACCATTATTATATATGAAATTAAGGTTTGATATTTTACCAGACACATTAAAAGCATTGTTCCAGTCCGACAATTTATCTTTTGCCAAATTAAATGCATACTGTGCACCAGGATTATATACCGCCCTATAATTTATATTATCCGTCGGCTTCGCATATACCTCTTTTTGATACGAGCTATATTTTGATATATTATTGTTTCGCACATTAAGCTCAAGTGATGAACCGACAGATCCTTGCGCTGCCACACAGGCAGTTAGTTGCACCGTTCTAACACTTTCACTAACATCATTAGCGTCAAAACTTAATTTTTCACAAACCGTCTGTCCAGGTCTTAAAACTACCTTATCGGTATACACCCGTTTCGGATTTGCCGTAAATGAAACTCCACCACTACTTAATACGTCACTTGGGTTCACGCCAGATCTCGACACCACATATGAAGTTTCACCATTACCGTGATCTCTTTTTATATTATGGCCGAAAGTCACTTCACAACCACTAGTCGCATCACAATTTTCTATATTATACGTGACACTTCTACCATTTTCTGCGGTGTAACCAACACTAGCGACCGTATTATCATCTCTCATTACATTAATCTGCCCTTCAAATGCGTTTTTTTCACGATAAACCGCATATACCACAGCATCTCCAGTAATTGCCCTCACATTAAATTGTTCCAAAGAATAATCAAATCGCCCAACTTTTGTTCCCGAAATATAACTCGGTGCACCACTACTCTCTAAGTCAGTTATATAGTCGGTAGCATTGGGAGTAATTTTCCACCCCAAAAATTCATATTTATCGTTAGTACCACGAGTTATGGATGCCAATTCACCGTCTCTAATTTCATCGCTTTTCCTATCACTCAAACCAGCTACTTGGTCTAGGCTATTCCTATCTTCATCAATAGATTTGGCTGTTAAAATATATTTATCATACCAGTAACAAAAGGCATACAAATTATCAGGGAAATAATCCCCAGTATAATTTTCTCGCATCAAGCTATAATACGCATCCTTAAAATATTCAAATACCTGCGACGATTTAGCACTTTTCTGTGCTTGATAAACCTTCTTATATACACCATCTTTCTTTACAAATAAACTTTGCGGAGCTTTATCGCCAGTTCCAGTCATATCAGTAGTAAGTGGTACTTTTTCAAGTCGGCCATACTTTTTAGCTCTAATAATAGACATATCAAATGTAGCCATGTGCCCCACACTAGAGTAGCCAATATTAAATCTATATGGATCACGGTCATTATATTTCCCATTAGGAGTTTTATATCGATCTTTCAACGTATGCAAAGTTATAACTTCTTCTACCCAATAACTATTAAATGCGGGCACACCATTACTTTTGCTTTTCGCGTTTCTTCCTAAATGCCAAAAACCTGCTTCTTTTTTATTTGGATTAGCACATACTCCACTAATTGTAGTGTTTGTTACCCCATAGTAAGGATGATCATTTGCCCGAGTCCAAGGATGCTGTCCATTTGGCCTAAATTCAATTTCTTGCCCAGCCATTTCTTCGCCACCAACATATTTATAAAATATCCACGACCAACCTCTATAGCAAATCGCAACACGACTAGGTTTACATCCTGTACCTCCTGAGCTACCACCACCGCTACTACCACCGCCAGCACCACCAGGAGGACTAAACCATCCATCATTAGCATAAGCAGGGGTAAACGACACAAATGCGCCAATAATAACCATCACGAGACTTACAAAAATAGGCAAACTTTTTCTACTCATTCTCACCCTCGTTATCTTCGGCCGATCCCTCTTCACTATACATTGCCGAATTTAATTCGTCTTGCAGTTGCTGATAATAGTCAGCCTTTTCATTATCATCTACTGCTCCATAATAATATATCAACGCATTATAATAGCTATTTTTATCTTCATCTTCTTTTATCAATGACTCTATTCCTTCGACTAGTTCTACTGCCCTATCAAGATTACCATCTTTATCAAAAATATAATTAGCATAACAAATCGTTAAATAGATTTTATAATCATCGTTTTCAGAGTTAGTGTAATAATCATCATATAAACTATTGGCACTATCTGCATTTATCACACCACTATCATAGGCGTTTTGAATTTCCTCGCAATCTGCAATTCCCGAATTATTCATCTCAACTTTTTCAAAATATTTTTCGTACTCTTCTCCATCTTCCTTTTTTTGCACATTATTCGCAATCACTATTCCCACAACAAGCGCGATAATCACCAATACTAAAACAATCAAAATCAATAAAATCGTTTTTCTATTAACGCTTCGGCCTTTATTCTCCATACTTAAATTTTAGCATTAGCGCCATAAAAAAACAAGTCTATTTAAAATACACCAATTTATAAAATATTCTTCCTGAGCCATTCGTCCGCTGGGCCAGCTGTCATCAAAATCACTAAATACCCAGCATTTTTTAATTCAACAATCTTTTCTTTAAGTTCAACATTGAGTTTTAAAAACTCAACATTTTCTATACCTACGCTCAATTCCTCTGGCGTTAAAATTGGCAAGCTCGGGTCTTCGCGCACTAAATATGTCGGCAGCCAAAACACCTTACTCGCACCATCAAACGCATCCACATACTCGCTTCGGATTTTGTGCTGTCTGGAATTTTGGTGAGGCTGATAAATCACCACTACACCTTTTAAGCCGTTCTTTTTTGCTTCTTCCGTCGCAATTTCAATCGTAGCCTTTATTTCTTCAGGATGATGAGCGTAATCAGTGTAAATCCCGTCAGCCAGCTTCTCAAACCTTCTCCCCACTCCTGGAAAATCATTTAACACACCAATCAATTCTTGCCTATCTACATTCTTACCATAATCATACAATATCTCTGCGATTGCATTCGCAGCCAAACTCGCATCCTTTCTCCGCACTTCCCCAGCCAAATCAAAATCCTCTGCACGAAATTCGGGCTCTCTCGTATTTTCCCATTTAATCCCATTTTTAGATAATTCAATTATTTTTTCGCTTTGCTCTCTGAATTGATCAAAGGCTCTGTCGTAATCTTCTTGAGTCTGGTAAATATCTGGATGGTCATACGATACATATGGCAGTACTGCCAGCCACGGATTATATTTCAAAAAATTCCGATCATATTCATCCGCTTCGTAAATAAAATATTTATCACTCATATGATATGCACCAGACGTCGCAAACCCCAAAGTCGTACCAGCAAGATACGAAATCGGCAGTCCTAGCTTCAACCCGGCCCAAATTATCATCGAAGTAGTCGTCGTCTTGCCGTGTGTACCTGCTATCGCGACCATTTTCAACTTAAGTTCAGAAACTAAAAATGCCGTAAGATCATCTCGTTTCGTGCACTTCACTTCGGCAGTTTTGGCTATCATTAATTCTGGATGATCTGCCGGGAGCGCCGAGGTATAGCAAAACCAATCTAAATTATCTAACTTGGTTTTTAAAAACTTTCCGTCTTGTTCGCCAATCTTCACTTCAATTCCTGCTTTTTCAAGCTCTGGCAAAATCGCTCCTGCCATTTTATCCGAACCACATACATTAAAGCCTGCTGCCTTCGCCATCAAAGCAAGCGGCCCCATCCCTGTACCAGATATACCCGAAATATAGATATTCATGTTATAATTATACAATGAAAATCGCTTCAGAACAAGAAATGCTAGCTTTCGGCAAACAATTCGCCGACAAAATTCAGGCATCTTCTGCTCAAACTATTATTGAACTTATTGGAGATGTCGGCGCTGGCAAAACTACTTTCGTTCGTGGTCTCGCCAATGGTTTAGGTATTAAAGAGCAGGTCACTAGTCCAAGTTTTACGATTTCCAAATCTTATGCCATACCGTCTGGCCAAACTCTTATTCACTACGATTTTTATCGTCTCCAAAATCCAGGCCTCATGGCCGATGATTTCGCTGATAATATAAGCGACAAAAATAATATCGTCATTGTCGAATGGGGCGAAGAAGTATCGGATTTATTACCCGAAAATCACATCAAAATTACTATTAGTTACAACGAAGACAACACTCGCGAGGTTAATGTAGAATGAAATTATATTTAGATACTAGTACTCCACAAACCATTTTAAAACTAGATGATAAAGAATACGCCTGGGATTCTGGTCGTGAACTCGCCGAAAAGCTTCTTCAGTTTATTCATGACAAGCTAAAAGAAAACAATAAAGATTGGCACGATATCTCCGAGATCACCTTCATGTCTGGTCCAGGCTCTTTTACTGGCCTTCGCATCGGCGCAGCAGTCGTCAACGCGCTTGCATCAGAATTAAATGTCCCACTTTACAATCACAGACAAGAACGAGTTAAAATTATTTTACCCGATTACGGTCGCGGTGCGAATATTTCCAGGCCGCGGAAATAGACATTATAAGAAGTGCTGCTACGGCACCTATCGCCACTACCTGTGTCGTCACTATCGCTGCTAGTGATTTACTTTTGTCTGGACCTACCGACAAGCTTTCACCTAGCGGAGCCACATATGATGGATTCTCAGGATCATATGCCACTTCGACTTCACCACTTTGTGCTAAAGTCGACCTTAACACATTTGGCACCATATTGAACATTTTAACATTAAAAACTGAACTTTCACTATTTCGATCAGCATGGAAAATTCTTATTATTGCACTAGTGCCAGCATTAACATCCACACCAGAATAAGCAAAATCTTCTCCTCCTACCGACGTATAAATTTCACCACGTTCATTAATCCTGAACTTCCCTTCAACTGCATCGTGAATTCCACCCATATCAAGCACCAATGTGTTGCCAACAAACACCCAAGTATCATCATCAGAAAACAAAGAAAATTCTTCATTTCCATCCGCAAACACACTAAACGGAATTCCTAAACTCAGCGTGAATAAATGATTATGGCCGTCGCTATTTACGCTCTCCGAACTCATTGGAGCAATCATGTCTAGTGGATAAAAATTATCATTTTTATATTCAAAACTTAAGTCGGTCGCGTTGTACGTTAAGCTTAAATTGCCAGCATAGCTTTTGCTTTTGCCGTCAACTTGATTAAACCAACGCGAAAAACCTTCAGCAAGTCCACGGTTAGGCAGCATTTTCCCGCCCACAGCGACTGGCAAAAATTGCGCATCTAATTCAGGCTCTACCAAGTCAGTTTCTATATCAGAGCTATAATAGTCACAAGTTTTCCATTCAAATTGCCTAGTATTAACTAACGCCCGCGTATCAACATTGTATATATTCGCACAATCATCCATTACCTGATCATAATATAAAATCGGTACTGTCGTGATTGTATTGTCTCCAATTGCCGCATTCGCCAAAATCACATCAGCTTTGTTTTCCGTTACGGCTACATCCAATTCTTTTACAGTGTTATTAAAACCAGCAATTAGACCTCCCATTGCAGCTACTGCCACAACAAAGACTGATATACTAGTAATTATTCCAAAATTCTTTACCCTCATGCTATATATTATAGCTTAAGAAATTATCTCGTCAATAATTCCGTAAGATTTTGCGTCTTCAGCGCTCATCCAATGGTCGCGGTCCATATCTTTTTCAACTTGTTCTAAACTCTTACCCGTGTTCTTCGCAAAAATTTCCGCCAAACGTTTTTTCAAAAATACACCTTCTTTTAACATAATTTCCTGGTCCGTAATTTTACCTTCCGTACCAGACGATGGCTGATGAATCATGATTCTTGCATTTGGCAGGCAATATCTTTTACCTTTTGCACCAGATGACAAAAGCATCGCTCCCATTGAAGCTTGAAGCCCAATTCCAATCGTTTCCACATCTGGTTCGATATAATTCATCGTATCAATAATCGCCAATCCATCATATACGGAACCACCAGGAGAATTAATATAAAGCTTAATTGGTTTTTTGGGATCTTCGTGCGCAAGATATAGTAATTGTGCAATCACTAAGTTAGCTGTATGCGCGTTCACGTCTTCACCAAGAAACACAATACGATCATTTAGCAATCTAGAATAAATATCGTATGCTCTTTCGCCTTTATTAGTTTCCTCTACTACTGTTGGCACTAAATAATTTTTCATAATGTTATTTTTCCTCCTTTCAAGGTTAGTGTTGGGATATCTCCCTTCTTTAACTTTCCTGCAATAATCTCTTCCGACAGAAGCGATTCCACTTCGTCCTCAATCACTCGACGTAGCGGTCTAGCACCATTCTTTGGGTCATAGCCTTTTTCAATTAAATAATCTTTCGCCTTTTCATCTACTTTTAACCCAATTCCCTTCGTAGCAAGTCTATGCTTCAATTCGTTAATCAAATTATCAAAAATCTTTTCAATGTCTTTTCTCGTCAACGCGTGGAAGACTTCTATATCATCAAGACGATTGATAAGTTCAGGTCGCATTATTTTTTTAAGCGCCTTCATCGCATACGATTTATTTTCTTCATATTCTTCTTCTAAGGCCTTTTTGTCTTTCTTCGTCTTTGCCGCGAAACCAAGCTCACCTTCACGATACATATCTGCGCTACCCAAATTTGATGTCAAAATCACAATTGTATTATTGAATTTAATTTTATTTCCTTGCCCATCAGTCAAAACGCCATCTTCCAAAATCTGCAAAAGTAAATTAAATACATCCGGATGTGCTTTTTCAATTTCATCAAATAATATCACTGAATATGGTTTACGTCGCACCGCTTCGGTTAATTTCCCCCCATCATCATATCCAATGTAGCCAGCTGGCGCACCTACTAGTCGCGAGACGTTATGTTTTTCTCCAAACTCACTCATATCGATTTTAACCAGCGCATTCTCACCGCCAAACACTTCTCTTGCAATTACTCGCGCAAGCTCTGTTTTACCCACACCAGTTGGACCCATGAATAGAAACGAACCAATCGGCCTTCTCGAATCCGCAATTCCAGAACGGCCTCTTCTAATCGCTTTCGATACTGCCTTCACGGCTTCATCTTGCCCGATAATCGATTCTTTAATATGATCTTCCAGTTCCATCAGCATCTTCATTTCACTACCATGTACTTTAGATACTGGGATACCAGTTTTTAGCGAAACCGCCGTTGCGAGATTATCTTCCGTGAGTTTTGGATTTTCCGTGGCTTTAACTCCAGCTTTTTCTAACTTCTTAATTTCTTGCTCTAGCTTCGCCAGTTCTGTTTTATATTCAGCCGCTTTTTCGTAATCTTCTTTTTCAGCCGCCTCGGTAATTTTA
Organism: uncultured Candidatus Saccharibacteria bacterium; assembly: GCA_934700415.1. GTDB lineage: Bacteria > Patescibacteriota > Saccharimonadia > Saccharimonadales > Saccharimonadaceae > Nanosyncoccus. Next base: position 12,123 of record CAKUXN010000006.1, read on the forward strand.
TCTTCAAGCTGAGATTTTTCAATCTTCATCTTTTTATATTTACCACCACCTTTTTTGTCCGCAGCCACTTTACAAATTGCGGATGCTTCATCGATGATATCAATTACTTTATCGGGCATAAATCTATCATTAATATAGCGTTGGCTCATCGTAATCGCTGTTTCCAAAATTTCATCTGGAATTACTACACCATGATGATTTTCATAATGCTTTTTGATGCCTTTTAAAATTCTCAGTGTAACCGCCGCCGAAGGTTCTTCCACCATTACGGTTTGGAATCTTCGCGACAACGCCTTATCTTTTTCAATTGATTTACGATATTCATCAAGCGTCGTCGCACCAATCAAATTAATCGAATTTCGTGCCAGCGCCGGCTTTAGAATATTCGCCGCATCCATAGACCCTTCCGAAGAACCTGCACCAGAAAGCAAATGTATTTCGTCGATGAACAAAAGTATCGAATCGTCACCCGTTGCCTCATCAATAATTCCTTTAATTCTTTCTTCAAATTCACCACGGAATTTCGTACCAGCCACCACACTTGATAGATCTACCTGATAAATATGCTTACCAATCAAATTTCCTGGCACTTCGTTTTTAACAATTCGCGTCGCCAAACCCTCCACGATTGCCGTCTTGCCAACACCTGCTTCACCGATTAGTACTGGATTTGATTTTGTTCGACGCGAAAGCACAGTAACCACTCTTTCAATTTCATTCTCACGACCGATCACGGCATCGAGCTTACCCGCTCTAGCTTCTTCAGTTAAATCTTTACCGTAACGATTTAAAAATTTAAGTGGCGATTTTTTAAGATATTTGGCTTTTTCTGCCTTTAATTTTTCGTCTTTCGTTTGCTCTTCAACCAAATTTTCAATTTGCTCCATTATTTTTTCTACATTTACATCGAGCCCATTCAAAATTAACGAAGCCCTAGAATTTGGTTGGCTCAAAAGTGCATATAATATATGCTCCGTACCGATTACGTTAAGTCCTTGTTCTTTTACATAGTTTTGCGCCATTCTAAGTGTCAAAATAACCGCTTCTGACAAAGACATCATCGCCATATCCGAACCTGGTACTTCCACCGCAACCTTATTCAAGGCTTTTTCTACATCATCAATCGTTGCTCCCGCTTCACGCAACATTTTCGCGCCTGTAGACATATCAATTGCGAGAATCCCCATCAAAAGATGCTCGGTCCCCATATAGCCATTATTGTATCTTTTACTGTAATAGTCTGACTTTTGGAGTGCAAATCTTGCATTTTCCGAAAGTCGCTTCATGATTTCACTAAATTCTTCCTGCATAATACTCTCAATATAGCAAATTAGCACTCTCATGTCAAGAGTGCTAATTTAGAATTTCTTTCTTTCCTACTCAAGCATCGAATTGTGAAATTCCACAAAAGAACCATCATTCAATACAAAGAATGTAGTGCCATATCCAATACCATCACTTCGCACAACTTCACCCTTAATAGCGTTAACAACAGGACCACTTATAATTAAATTCCCAACGGTAACACTATTATTAATTAAATCATTCAAAGAGACATATTTCACGGTACCGTCATCCATAATAAAACCTACATAGTTTCCGCTATTATCTTGCCCAGCACCAAATTCAGTTACATAATAAATTTTTTTATCAAATTCTGGAACCACACAGTCTATCGAACCTATTCCTCCGTCAAGCACCTTACAACTTTGCACTACGCCATTAATCACACTAATATTGACAGATTTATTATCTATCACTGAAGAACTAAAATTTACGCTATATTCTTTTGATGTATCTTGCGACACAACTACTGGATTATTATATATAGTCGTAGTAGAACCATCATTTTTTTCTCCCCCTTCTGCCAACTGCTCCAAAAGTTTATTATTCTGCGCCCTTAAATCCGTTACTTGTTTTTCAAGATTGGCTACCTTGCTATTCCCATCCAACATTGCCCATACACCAAACGAGATTCCGCCAATCGCCAAAATCGCAAAAATAATCATACCATAAAGCATCCCTTTACCAGATTTTTTCTGCGTCATCCCCATCGGTGGAGTATTAGGATTAGGCTCCATCGGCATCGAAGCTAGAGCTTGTTCGACAGCATCAGCCCCAGATGGAGCTACTGGCTGTTTTTGTACATTTGGCGTTCCCGCCACATTGTTTGGTCCCATTTCAGTCCTTTCAAAAAAATATTTATGCTTATATTATATCATAGCCAGTAAGCTATTCTCCCATTTCTTTCGCCATTTTTTCCAACTTTCTAAAATCGGTTTTATTGGCCCTCGTTAACGGCAAATCATCTAGAAATATCACTTTACGTGGTATTTCATATGATTTCAAAGTAATTCTTCGTCGTCCTAAATTAAATGGCTCAGTAGCTTTCTTTACAATATCACGTCGAACTTGATTATTGTGCCCCACTCCATCTTGCGTCACCACAAAAGCATATGCTGCTAGCTTCAATTTGGCATCAGGTCCCTTTACTACGTAGCACTTCTTAACTAATTCTGATTTTGATATCGCCACACGTACTACTTCATAATATACTTTTGCTGGTAAATTATTAATGAAAAATGTCGCTCGCCCCACTAATGTAATATATCCGTTTTCGGAGACGTAAGCCAAATCACCAGTTTTTACAAATTTTCGTCCCTTTACTACAATTATTTTTTCATCATCAAGCTCTGGGCGATTATAATATCGATTCAAAATATGTTTGCCCGTGGCATATAATATACCAGTCTTGCCAAAACCTAGTTCTTCGCCAGTCTCTGGATGTAACACCATTACATGCGCACCGGCTGGGATTCGTCCTACCGAATCTGGATTGTAGGCTGCTGTACCTACAGCAGTAGATATTAGACCCAGTGCTTCACCCACACCATATCCATTACTGATTTTCACATTATTAAGTCCACGTGACTTAAAAAATTCCAACGCCGCAAGCGAAGCAGATTTTTCAAGCCTTTCACCACCAGAAGCGAACATTTTAAGCTCCGAAATATCCGTCTCTTCTTTAAGTAAAGGCATCGCCTCTAGGAGTGGTGGAATTCCGAAAATCGTATTCGGATTCTTACCAATATAATAATCTAAATTTGCATCATCAATATCTGGAGTCAAAACTACTTCTCCTCCTCCACAAATTGGTGCAATTACTGATACTACCAGTCCATAAGGGCAATCAAACTTCACATAACTCATCCAAGTATGAAGTTCCTTATCCCACATTTTTACATTAGAGGCCACCTTAGAATAAATTGCCGAAGCAATTAAATTTTTATTTGTAAAGACCATTGGCTTTGGTCCAGAAGTAGAGCCAGAAGTAAATGAAATCAACGCCTCTCTATTTGCTGCAAAAATATTTTTAGGTATACGTCCATGATATTTCTCAGCTATCTTCCGCACCGTCTGTTTGCCAAGCCACATATGATCGAGCACCGACATTTCGATAACTTCAGTCTGAGCATCATCCACTCCACCCTCATCAATCAGAACTCCATCCAGATTTATTACATTCTTCACAGACTTCGCATCGCGTTTCAATTCTTTAATTCGTTTATCACTATATTTATATACAATCGCAAGCGAAGAATTAAATTCATCAAGGTAATGTATTAAAGTGTCTCTCGGAGTTTTTTCATCCAAGAAACTCACAATTGCGCCAATTTTATTCGCTGCTAAGAAAATCAAAATGTTATCATACATCGACCGACCCGTAGTCACTGTGATAATATCGCCCTTTTTTACACCAAGTTCAAGAAAAGCTTTTGCCAAAATCTTTCTATCATTCTTTAACTCGCGTCTCGTAAAATCAAATTCCTTTTGGTTCGCCACCACGTCATTCCAATGTCGAAAACTAGACAAATTAAACAACGCCGACACACTAATCGGTGGCACAAACGGATCGCGCTTTTGACCTTTTATCTTTAACATTTCTACCTCTCATCTAACTTTAATGATTAAATTATAACACAAGCTGTCAAGAGATTTAAAGCATAAACGTTATCTGTTTTAACGTTGCAAAATCTCAACCTATGTTATAATGTCTTTATTATGATTACGAAAGCTATTATTCCAGTCGCTGGTTGGGGCACAAGGCGACTACCAATCACTAAAATTATAGAAAAATCTATGCTCCCAGTCGGCAATCGCCCGCTCGTAGACTACTCCGTCCAGGAGCTAATCAAAGCTGGTGTCAAAGATATTTATTTTGTTATTTCGAACGTTGAACCTTGTCAAGTTCGTGAATTTTATAAAGACAATTTAGCTCTTAATCAATATCTTATTGATCGCGGCAAAGAAGACAAACTCGAGAAAGCAAAAACTTTACCAGACGATGTTAGAGTTCATTACGTTTCCCAAGACCCATCAGCAAAATATGGTACCGCCATACCAGTCGCCATGGTGGTTGAAGAATACAAAATCGATGAACCAGTTTTTGTTTTCTTTGGTGATGATTTTATCTGGAATCCGAATGGTGAATCTGCCGCCGAATCATTATTAAAATCCGTCAAAAATCCAGACGAATCCGCTATTCTTGGCGTCGAAGTCAACAAAGAAGACGTTGTCAAATACGGCATGATTGACGTTGAGGACGGAAAACTTACCAAAATCGTTGAAAAACCAAATTTAGAAGATGTTACATCAAATCTTATTCATGTGTCAAAATATATTATGTCACCCAAATTATTGAAAGAAATGGTCGAATACGTCCACTCACATAATTTTGGACCATTAGACCAAGAATATATGGCCACCGATCCACTAGCGACTTTTGTCGAAAAAGGCGGCACTGTTCGTGTCGCCCCTACTACTGGAGAATACTTAGACGGCGGCTCCGTCGAAGGTTGGGTCCACGCCAACAACGTCGTCTGTGGTAATTAACGCAGCCTCCCAATTTTTTGGATAATCGTCTTGTCCTAGCAGCAACGCAATCGTTGCTGCTAAATTGGCTAATCCTGGATTCGCTAGTTCTGCTAAATGATATTTATTCTTATTTACTGTATTATCATATATAATGCATGGCACTTTGTTTGAAGTGTGTGAAGTCTTCTTTGCACCATTTTCATCAATCAGCTCTTCGGCATTACCATGATCGGCGACTACAATCAAAACTCCCCCCAGTTCATTCACCTTCTTTGCAATTCTAGACAAAGATAAATCAATCGATTCCATCGCTACAATCGTTGCTTCCATATCGGCCGTATGCCCCACCATGTCACCACCAGGATAATTAACTCGTACGAATTTATATTTGCCTAAATTATCCAGCACTACATCAGTTATTTCTGCCGACTTCATCCAAGGCCTAGTTTCAAACGGTTTCGTATAAGACTCAATTTCTTTAAATTCTTCACCCTTCGCCTTGTCATAACTATTACCATTAAAATAATACGTTATGTGTCCAAACTTTACCGTTTCCGAAACAGCAAATTGCGAAATTTCTTTTTCACCTAAGAATTTATTTAGAGTTTCGCCAAAGACAACTGGCTCCACGAGTCTATGTTCTGGCACATGTGTATCAGAATTATATTCTGTAAGTCCAACAAAATACACTTCATCTGGACGATAATTCCCACGATTAAAATACGGAAAATCCCAATAAGTAAACGCCATCGCAATTTCAATCGCTCTATCAGCTCTAAAATCATAATATATTACCGCATCGCCTTTTTCAATTACGCCTATAGGCTTTTCGTTTTCGTCTTCAATCACAAATGGCGGTAAGTTTTGATCTTGGACTTCTGGATTAATCCTGCGAAGAACGGTAATTGCTTCTTCTGCCGACCTGAAAGAATAGTCAGCTTCTCCATTCATCATCGCGCCCCAACCACGCGCTACTACGCCCCAATCATTCTCATAACGATCCGCCACATATACCATCCGACCACCACCATCGGCAATTTTAATATCCGCATCCGGAAATCTACGTGTAAATTCTTCAAAACGACGAATGTATTTTGGCTCAGATTGCGGTGCCACATCGCGCCCATCAAAAACAGCATGAACTCGCATCCTACGTACGCCATCCATATAAGCTTTTTCAATCATTTTTTCTAGATGCGAGATATGACTGTGTACTCCGCCATCCGAAAAAATCCCTGCAAAATGAAGAGTTCGCCCTTCGCCATTATTTAGAACTTGCGAAATTGCACCCTTCCAAGCATCTGATTCAAAAACTTTACCTGTAAAAAAAGCCTCGTCTATATAAGCAATACCTTGTTTGTAGGCTCTGCCCGCACCCATAGTGTTATGTCCAACTTCTGAATTCCCCATTTGTCCAGGCGTAAGACCCACTGCTTCGCCAGAAGCATTTAATGCTACGTGTAGTTGTTCGCGCGCGACTTTACCAAGAAACGATGTGCGCGCTTTTGACACAGCATTTCCCGGCGCGTCTGGCGCTAAACCTACTCCATCAAGCACCGCCAAAACTATCGGCCCATCATACGATAATCTATTCATAAGCACATTATATCACAAAAAAATAGCCCCGAAGGGCTATTTTTAATTTTTTATAGTGAGAATAGACAGAGTACTACGATATTAATTACCGCAATACAAGCTACTACACGAATACCCCATTTAAACCAAGTTGAGTAATCCACTTTTGCAAGCGCAAGACCGCCCATGATAGCGCCACAAGTAGGCGTAATCAAATTGACGAGGCCATTTGCTGCTACAATCGTCATTGCTGCTACGTTTGTACTATAACCCAAGTTTGCGGCCACAGGCGCAATAATAGGAGTCGACAAAGTCGCAAGACCAGACGACGAAGGTACTAATACTGAAAGAACTATATGTAATATATAGTTAAGTGGTACGAACGCCATTTCAGGTAGCGTCGCTAGGAAATTAGATGCATTATAAATAATGAAATTATCTAGCGAAGTTTGCGCCATCAATACTGATGCACCACGCGCCACAGCAATTACTAAAGCTACGCCAATCATATCATCAGCACCATCAATAAATGCGTCTACGAAGCCGTGTTCACCTTGTCGGTTTACAATTGCAATCAAAATTGCACAGAGCAAGAACCAGAGTGCTGCTTCATAGAACCACCAATCACCAAGAGGAGCACCAGTAAGCCATCCAGTCCAAGATTCAAAGAAGGTAATTCCAAACTCACCCCATGGAATAAATCCAACGATCATCACGAGGAAAGTTATTCCGAAGATAATAAGAGTTGCAATCTGTTTGCCAGAAAGCTTCACGACATCATCTTGAGATTTTAAGAATTTACCATAAACTTTTTCTGCAGCAGCTTGCTCGCGTAGGCTTAGGAAGGTTGAACCTTTATCGCGTTGCACTTTCTTTGCATATTTAATTACGAAGAAGGCCGAGATTGCAAGAGTTGTGAGCCACAAAACTGCTGCGATTAATATCACAGTACCTTGGCTATATTCAATACCAGCATCCTTCATTGCAGAAATTGCTACACCAGTTGAGAATGGGTTGATTGTCGAACCAAGCACGCCAGAACCAGCACCAAGCAAGATTGTTGCAACACCCACTAGTGGATCTAATCCAGCAGCAAACATAGTTGCAGCAATTAATACATAGAATCCTACGCTTTCTTCTAGGAACCCGTAAGTAGTACCAAGTATCGAGAAGATAAACATCAAAAGCAAAATCAAAAGATATTCTTTGCCGTGAAGTTTTTGTACTAGAAGTTTAATTCCAGTCTCAAGAGCCTTAGTTCTTGCTACTACGGCAAGCAAGCCACCGAGCATCATAATAAAGATACAAACATCAATAGCGTCAGCAAAACCTAAAATTGGTGAAATCAAAATCTGATATAATTCAGCCCCAACTACACCAGAACCATCAACAATGGCACATTCGATACCAGTTTCTTCTCTACATTCATCTAATGATTCATAGGTTTTACCTTCGTTTACAGATTCAGACTCCATAGTCACGAGTCCGTTATCTTCACTATCTAATATTTCAACGGTCGCATCGCCTTCTGCAATTGGTTCTACTTCATCGCTAACCGATACCGGCCCTTCTACTCTTGGAGTAAATGATTCGTCATCTAGCAAATCAATTGGCGCCTCAAGCGCTGGGGCTTCTCCCTCCCATTCGCCAGGACCCACTTCCACGCTTGACTCTTCCGGTTCATCAACCACTGGAGCAAACTTCGCTTTCGGTAGCACATGAGACAAGACAC